>CACLVL010000012.1 GCA_902610415.1 uncultured Alphaproteobacteria bacterium | reverse complement strand
TCAAAGGATCTGAGAAGATATTAAATGATGATCACTATGGTCTCGAAAAAGTAAAAGAGAGAATTCTTGAGTTTCTGGCAGTAAAGAAAAGGTCAAAAAAAGCCTCAGGTACAATTCTTTGTTTTATTGGACCTCCTGGTGTCGGTAAAACCTCATTAGGTAAATCTATAGCAAGAGCTACTGGTAGAGAATTTGCAAAAATTTCATTAGGTGGTTTAAGAGATGAGGCTGAAATAAGAGGACATAGAAGAACATATATAGGATCAATGCCTGGCCGTTTTATTCAGGCTATGAAAAAAACTAAAACATCGAATCCAATTATTTTACTTGATGAAATTGATAAGGTTGGTAGTGACTGGAGAGGAGATCCTTCTTCAGCTCTATTAGAGGTTCTTGACCCAGAACAGAACAACCAATTTAACGATCATTATTTAGAAGTTGATTATGACTTATCAAATGTGATGTTTATTTGTACAGGTAATACCTACAATATTCCAGGCCCATTATTAGATCGATTAGAGGTTATCGAGGTTTCTGGATATACTGAAAAAGAAAAAGTGGAAATAGCAAAGAAATATTTGATTCCAAGAAAAAATGAATAAAAACATTTTAAAAAATAATGAGTTTAAACTTGATAAGTCAGTTATTACTAAAATCGTAAGACATTATACGAGAGAGTCAGGGGTAAGAGGACTTGAAAAAGTTTTTGATAAGCTTTTTAGAAAACTAGTTTTACAATTTGAAAAAACAAAATCTAGATCTAAAAAACCTTTTGTTTTTGATGCAAAAACAATTGTAAACTTTTTAGGTCCTGAAAAATTTAAAGAGAGTGTTTTAGAAAAGAAAAACCTTGTTGGAATTACTAATGGCCTTGCATGGACACAAGTTGGTGGCGATATTTTAAACATTGAAGTGAACCTTTCCTCAGGTAAAGGCTTAATTAATGCAACTGGCAAACTTGGTGATGTAATGAAGGAGTCAATCACTGCTGCTCTTGGGTATATTAAATCAAATTCAGTTGAATTTGGCGTAAATCCAAAAGTATTTGATAAAGTTGATATTCACCTTCATGTCCCTGAAGGCGCAACACCAAAAGATGGACCCAGTGCTGGTATTACAATATTTACTGCCTTAATTTCATCTTTAACGGACTTGAAAATTAAAAGGGACGTTGCTATGACTGGAGAAATTACTTTGAAAGGAAGAGTTCTTCCCATCGGGGGATTAAAAGAGAAACTACTTGCAGCAATAAGGTACGGGATCAAAACAGTTATAATTCCAAAAGAAAATGAAAAAGACCTTTCTGAAATACAAAAAGATATTCAAAATAAACTAAATATCAAAAAAGTTGAATTTGCAAGAGAAGTACTAGATATCGCTATTGATGGAAAAATCAATAAAATCAACAAAAAACTTGATTGGAGACATATAGTAACTGAGTCTATGAAGCCAAAAAACCAGCAAAATCAAGAAAAAACTTTTGTAAACTAGTATATTGTTGTTGATTTTCTTACATTTTTCTTACTACAATTAACTAATAGAATCACTAAGGAGGTTCGGTATGAATAAAAATGAACTCATTGCTGAATATAGTACGAAAAATGGTGTTGGAAAATCAGATGCAACTAAGGCTGTAGAAAGTTTATTTGATATTATTACATCTACTTTAAAGGCTGGAGGCGATGTTAAGATTGCCGGTTTTGGTACTTTCAAAGTAGCAGACACTAAAGCTAAAACTGGAAGAAACCCAAGAACGGGTGAGTCAATCCAAATTCCTGCATCAAAAAAGCCAAAATTTCTTGCTGGAAAACAGCTTAAAGAACTAATAAAGTCCACAGTCTAATTTTTTGCAAATTAGATAGGGCGATTAGCTCAGTTGGTAGAGCATCTCGTTTACACCGAGAGGGTCGGCGGTTCGAGTCCGTCATCGCCCACCATTCGACAATAGTCGGGGGTGTAGTTCAGTTTGGTTAGAACGCCTGCCTGTCACGCAGGAGGTCGCGGGTTCGAGTCCCGTCGCTCCCGCCACTACATAGGTAGGTGGCACTTACTTAGTGCTTTAAAAATTTAAATACTTTATTGATCTAAACTCCTTAAAAGTTCAACTAATGAATTGACATTACTAGTCAACCTTCGTTAGCGTTGAGATAAGATAGGAAACCTATAATATCTCCATATAAATATTTTTAATGTCTGCTTTTATCAAATTTTTTATTTTACTTATCTTGATACCCTCTTTGTCCTTTTCATTAACTTTTAAAGACGGTAAACAAGTTGTTGATAAACTTATTAATGAAGAAATTCATAAAACCATTAAAATTCCAAAATATTTCTTTGCTAATACTTTAAACCAAAATACTTGTTCAATAAAAGGATATCACGGCGATGGAAGTTGGGGAGAAAAATATTCAGAAATGAACTTAACCCTATTAGATGAAAAAAATTATTCTTACATGATGAAATTTGTTGACTATGACTGGAATAAAGATCACGACGAGAGATCTAATAGTCTTAGTGTTAATCATGATAAGCATACATCAAGGTTAGCTCTACTTCACGGCACAATAATTAACTCAATAATTTCTGAAACTTTTGATGAAGAATCTAAATATATTACTGAAATAATGACCGCTTGGGCTGAAGCAGGTGTTTTTCTAAATACATTAACTTTAGATGATATAAAAAAATTAAAAGAGGAGGGCAAGACTCCAAAAGGTTGTTACGGAGGAGGAAAAGGTGACATTCATGCAGAATGTCTTCCACATAGAGTCCATGAAGCTCAAATTTATGGCGCTAGCTTTATGATCAATGCTTATATAGTTAAAGATTATTTTTCTACTGAACAATTTAAAATTATTGATGAGTATATCGATGCTTTATACACAAAATATGTCTTCCCATGGGCTTATAAACATCTTATGGATGATAGAGCCTTTATTCAAATGGCTGATGGTACAATATCTGCTTTAGCATATGTAGCTTGGAAAAATAAACCTGATGAGTCTTATGTTTGGTTTAAAAGAGGAATTGATAAAGCGAACAGAGTTATTTATGAGGATGGATATATTCATAATAATAGTTTTAGAGGTGTGCGAGATGTTTGGTACCATTCACAAGGTGTTAATAATTTATTGGGACTCATGGCTATTTCTGACATTTGGGGGTACCATAACTTCCCTGAAAATCTAAAACAAAAAATATTTAAGACAGTCGATATATTAAACTTAGGTTTAACTGATGTAAAAAAATATAGAGAGAGAAAAGATCCAAGTGGCTTGATAAATTTTTCTACAGACCAAAAAAATGCTGCATATCATGTTCATCAAATGGCTATTTCTATTGACTGGTTGATTGATAACTATACTGATAGAGATTCTTCCATCGTAAAAAAAGACTACATGTGGAAAGCGTTAAAATCTCAATATTTTGTTGATAGAAATTTTGGATTTGAACCAAAATGTATGAATTAAAAATAATTTTTAATAAAAATTAAATGCACCCTAAATAGAGGGTTGTAGATTACTTGCTCACAGTTAGTTTTTATAGACTTTATTAACTTTGATTTTCAACAATAATATTAAAATCTAAAAACTAATATTACACACAGATTTAATAAATATGTGTGTACTACTAATGCGTCATTTTAATCATCTCATATTTTGCAATGTTTTCTATAATGAAGCCGACTTCGAAAAACTTTAATTAATTATGTATAACTTAGACTATATCTTTATTTTGATATTTATCCTTATCGGGGCTGGTATGGCAATTGCTATGTTTCTATTATCAAAAATATTAGCCCCTAGCTCTCCTGACTCCGAAAAACTATCTGCTTACGAATGTGGATTTGAGGCTTTCGATGACACGCGCTCAAAATTTGACGTTAAATTCTATCTTGTTTCTATTTTATTTATAATTTTTGATCTTGAAATAGCATTCTTATTTCCATGGGCAGTAAGTTTAGGGAATATAGGAGCTTTAGGATTTTATTCAATGATGTTTTTTTTATTTATTTTAACTGTTGGTTTTATTTATGAGTGGAGAAATGGAGCTTTAGATTGGGAGTAATATTAGAAAAAGATAAATCATTGAATATTGATGAGCTTTTTGAAAAAAAAGGTTTTGTAACTGCATCTTTTGAAAATTTAATTAATTGGGCAAGGTCAGGATCTTTATGGCCTATGACTTTTGGTCTAGCATGTTGTGGTGTTGAAATGATGCACTCTTACATGAGTAGATATGATTTAGATAGACTAGGTGTAATACCAAGAGGATCTCCAAGACAATCAGATGTAATGATCGTAGCTGGCACGTTAACTAATAAGATGGCATCAGCATTGAGAAAGGTTTACGATCAAATGCCAGAGCCTCGATGGGTTATATCAATGGGATCATGCGCGAATGGTGGTGGATATTATCATTACTCTTATTCAGTTGTAAGGGGTTGTGACAGGATTGTTCCTGTAGACATTTATGTTCCAGGTTGTCCACCAACTGCTGAAGCACTTTTATATGGCATCATGCAACTTCAAGATAAAATTAAGAAAAAAAAGAAAATCTATAGATAGAAAACTTAAATGTCCAATGAACTAATCAATAAATATTCTGTTGGTGATATCCAATTTCCAACAAAATCTGGCCTCTTAAGTATGCTTGTTAAAAAAGAATTGATTTTGGAAATAATCCAAAAAATAAAAGAGGATGATAAATTGCTGTATGATCAGCTAATAGATATAACTGTCATTGATAACGTTTTATCAAAGCAAAATTATAGTAACCAAAGATATACAATTATATACTCTTTTTTAAGTTTGAGCTTTAATAAGCGACTGCTTGTTTATAGTAATATCTCAGAGGATGATCAAAATATTGATTCCATTACTCAAATATTTGAGTCAGCTAACTGGTTTGAAAGAGAAATATATGATTTGTTTGGAGTCAATTTTAAAAACCACCCTAATTTACAAAGGATTATGAACGACTATAACTTTCAGGGACATCCTCTAAGAAAAGACTTCCCTCTGACAGGATACGAAGAAGTAAGATATGATGAAAATTTGAAAAAAGTAGTGTATGAGCCTGTTACCTTAAAACAAGAATTCAGAGATTTTGATAGCGAGAGCCCTTGGGAAGGCATGAAAGAAACTATAAAAAAAGAAATAGGTAATTAAAATGTCTGAAAATTTTAAACCTGTTACTCTTAATTTTGGTCCTCAACACCCTGCAGCCCACGGAGTGTTAAGATTATTAGTTCAATTGGAGGGAGAAGTGGTTAATAAGGCTGAACCTCATATAGGGCTGTTGCATAGGGGAACAGAAAAACTAATTGAACAAAAAACATATACTCAAGCAATACCTTATTTCGATAGATTGGATTATGTATCTCCGATGTGTCAAGAACATGCATTTGCTCTAGCTGTTGAAGACCTTTTAAATATTAAAGCTCCAATTAGAGCTCAGTATATTCGAGTTATGTTTGCAGAAATCACAAGAATATTGAATCATTTATTAAACATTCCAGCCTTTGCAATGGATATTGGTGCAGCAACACCTATGTTATGGGCATTTGAGGAAAGAGAAAAAATGTTGGAGTTTCATGAAGCAGTTTCCGGTGCAAGGTTTCATGCTGCATATTTTAGACCTGGTGGTGTACATCAAGATTTACCTGAAAACCTAGCTGATAAAATGAAAACTTACTTCACTAATTTTCCAAAGTTCATAGATACTCTTGAAGAATTGCTAACAGAGAATAGAATTTTTAAACAACGTTCTGTAGACATAGGAATTTTATCTGAAGAAAACGCTATAAGGTTAAGTTGCAGTGGTCCAGTCTTAAGAGCAAGTGGTGTAGCTTGGGATTTAAGAAAATCTCAACCTTATGATGTTTATGACAAATTAGATTTTGATATTCCAGTAGGTAAAACAGGTGATACATACGATAGATACTTAGTAAGGATGGAAGAAATGAGAGAGTCTGTAAAAATTATTCTTCAGTGCATAGATCAAATACCTTCGGGACCTGTAATGATTGAGAATAATAAAATTACTCCTCCCAAACGATCAGAAATGAAGAATTCAATGGAAGCTATAATTCACCATTTTAAATTATTTACTGAAGGATATCGAGTCCCTAAAGGGTTAACTTATAGATGTGTTGAGGCCCCAAAAGGAGAGTTTGGTGTAGTTTTGGTATCAGATGGAAGTTCTAAGCCTTATAGGTGTAAATTAAGAGCTCCTGGGTTTGTTCATTTGCAAGCTCTTAATTTCCTATCTAAAGGTCATCAATTAGCAGATCTACCATCAATCTTAGGTAGCTTAGATATTGTATTTGGAGAGGTTGATAGATGAGCAACCACCCAGGATTATCTAATACTTTTTCAAGCTCTGGAGAAAAATTTGAATGGTCAAAAGAAAGCCTCAAATCTATTAAAATGATTATTTCTAGGTACCCAAAAGATAGACATCAAAGTGCTGTGATGCCACTATTATATTTAGCACAGGAGCAAAATAATAATTGGATAAGTATTGAGTGTATCGAAAAAATTGCTGAGACCTTAAATATGCCTAAAATTAGGGTTACCGAAGTTGCATCATTTTACTCCATGTATAACACAAGACCTGTTGGGAAAAACTTGGTTCAAATTTGCAGAACCTCTCCATGCTGGCTGAGAGGCTCAAATAAAATTACAAACACTATATGTAAAGAGACAAAATGTGATATTAACGAAACTAGTGAGGACAATTTGTTTACTGTCGTTGAAGTTGAGTGTTTAGGTGCTTGTTCAAACGGTCCGATGATCCAAATTAATAATGACTTTTACGAAGACTTAGATGAAGAAAGCACAAAAACAATTCTTGATAATATAAAAAATAATAGACCTAATAAAATTGGATCACAAAAGGGAAGAAGAAGTTCAGAGAATGCTTAACATTAAAGATAAAATTTTTCAGAATCTCCATGGATTTGATGAGCCTTTTTTAGAAGGTGCGTTGAAAAGAGGGTCATGGTCAAACACTAAAGAAATTTTATCAAAAAACCAAAACGATGTAATTGAAATGGTTAAATCTAGTCAGTTAAGAGGAAGAGGTGGTGCTGGTTTTTCAACAGGTCTCAAATGGTCTTTTATGCCAAAAAATACTGGTAAACAACATTATCTTGTCGTGAACGCTGATGAGTCAGAACCAGGAACTTGTAAAGATAGAGAAATTATCAGAAATGATCCACACACTCTTATAGAGGGCTGTCTTATAGCATCATACGCTATTCAAGCTACAAAATGTTATATTTACATAAGAGGTGAGTATTATTTTGAGTATATCCAATTAGAAAAAGCAATAGCTGAGGCTTATGATAATGGATTATTGGGAAAAAATGCCTGTGGAAGTAATTTTGACTTTGATCTTTATGTACATAGGGGTGCCGGAGCATATATTTGCGGAGAAGAAACTGCTTTACTTGAAAGTTTAGAAGGAAAAAAGGGACAACCCAGGTTAAAACCACCTTTTCCAGCAGGCGTTGGCTTGTATGGGATGCCAACGACTATTAATAATGTAGAGTCAATCGCAGTAGTCCCAACCATATTAAGGAGAGGCTCTGACTGGTTCAAAAAAATAGGTACAGAAAATAACACTGGTACTAAAGTTTTTTGTATATCAGGAAATGTAAACAAACCTTGCACTATCGAGGAAGAAATGGGCATCCCTCTCCAAGAATTAATTGAAAAACATTGTGAAGGAGTAGAGGGGGGTTGGGATAATTTAAAAGCTATTATTCCAGGTGGTTCAAGCACACCAATGTTGCCTAAGACAGTATGTGAGACTGTTAAAATGAATTTTGATGATTTAAAAGCCTATGGATCTGGTTTAGGAACTGCTGGGGTAATAGTTGTTAATAAAAATAATGATATATCAGAAGTCATTGAAAGATTTGCACACTTTTACAAACATGAAAGCTGTGGTCAATGCACTCCTTGCAGAGAAGGAACAGGTTGGATGTTTAGGATGATGCAAAAGTTAGTCAGAGGGGAGATATCTCCTGAACAAATAGAACTTTTAGAAAATGTTACAAAACAAGTTGAAGGACATACCATCTGCGCTTTAGGGGATGCTGCTGCTTGGCCAATTCAAGGATTAATAAAAAATTTTAAATCTGAATTAATTGAAAAATATAATAAAAGAAATTTAAAAGCATCATGAGCGAAAACTCCTTCATAAAAATAAAAATTAACAATAAAGATTTAGAAGTAGATAAAAATTTAACTGTAATGCAAGCTTGTGAAATAGCAGGCGAGGAAATCCCAAGGTTTTGTTATCACGACAAATTATCTATAGCAGGAAATTGTAGAATGTGTTTGGTAGAAATTGAAAAAGCTCCTAAGCTTGTTTCTTCATGCACTATGCCCTTAATGGAGGGTATGTCAATAATTACAAACTCAGAGAAAGTTAATGCTGGTAGAAAAGGTGTTATGGAATTTTTATTAATTAATCATCCTTTAGATTGTCCAATCTGTGATCAAGGTGGTGAGTGTGATTTACAAGACCAAGCTATGTACTATGGATTTGATAAATCAAGGTATAGCGAAAATAAAAGAGCTGTTGATAACAAAAATATGGGACCACTTGTTAACACAATAATGACTCGATGTATCCATTGTACTAGGTGTGTGAGATTTGCAACTGAAGTTGCTGGTGTCCCTGAACTAGGTATGCTAGGTAGGGGTGAAAACGCAGAAATAACTACATATCTTGAAAACTCAATAACATCTGAGCTATCGGGTAATGTCATTGACTTGTGTCCTGTAGGTGCTCTAACAAGTAAACCTTATCAATTTAAGGCGCGCCCGTGGGAGCTAAAAAGAACTGACTCAATTGATATTTTTGACAGCGTTGGTTCTAATATAAGAATTGACAGTAGAGCTGAGGAAATTCTAAGAGTAACACCAAGAACAAATGAGGATATTAATGAGGAATGGATACCTGACAAAGTAAGATTTAATTATGACGGTTATTACCAACAAAGAATTGATACACCTTACATAAAAAAAAACCAAAAACTTGAAATTTCTAACTGGGAAGAGTCTCTAAAAATTTTAATTAGTAAATTAAAAAACTCTAAACCATTGGCTTTAATTGGAGAATTAGTAGATGTCGAGACAGGCTACGCTGTAAAAAAATTTATGTCAAACTTTGGTGATAATAATGTTGAGTGCCGAACAGATAATCAATTTATACATGAAAGTCTGAATAGCTTTCGTTTTAACACACCAATAAATAAAATTGAAGATGCAGATTTAATTTTACTAATAGGAGCAAATCCTAAAATAGAAACACCCATAATTAACCATAAAATATTTAAAGCTTTTAATAATGGTTCAGAAATATTTAATATTGGTGAAGAGATATTGCTAAATTATGACACTAAATATCTTGGAAAACAATTAGATGCATTGAATAATGAGAAATTTGTAAAATCTATTAAAAAATCTAAAAACCCATTAATAATTGTCGGTTCTGCTTTTTTAAATAGTATAAGAAATATTAATACTTTTAAATCAATCGTATCATTTTCACAAAAATATAAGGTTGTTACAGAAACTAAAAATAATTTAAATTTTTTAAACCCTTTCTCATCAAGAGTTGGTCAGTTATTTATTGGGAATACCTCTCAAGAATATTGCGAACCCTTTACAAAATTAACAAATCAAAATTTTGACACTGTTTTGTCTTTTGGCTCCGAAAAGATTGTTGACACCACTTTTGATAATTGTTTTAAAGTTTATTTTGGTCATCATGGTGATGAGGGTGCTATGAAATCTGATATAGTTTTGCCTACACCCCTTTTTACAGAAAAAAATGGAATATTTTTAAATATTGAGGGTCGGCCTCAAGAGGCAAAAAAATGTCATAATCCCATTGGAGGATCTAAAGAGGAATGGGCTATCATCAAAAAAATGTCAGAGGAATTATTATTTGAATTTAAACCAAACACTTTTGATCAATTGAGAGAGGAATTGTTTAGAGAATATCCGAAGTTATTTAATTTTAATGAAATCATTCAGGAGGATTCAAGTCTCCCAGTAGCTGAAAATATTTTATTTGAAGATTGTAAAATTACTTACCCATTTGAAAATTTCTACATGTCGGACATTGTCTCAAAAAATTCAGTGACAATGGCCAAATGTGTTGATGAAATAATGACAAAGCCGCTCTTGGAGAAATCTGCGTAATGAGTCCAATATCATTGGAAATCACATTAGGTGTACTAAAGATATTCAGCTTTGTAGTTCCTGTCTTGGTATCAGTTGCTTTACTTGTTTACTTAGAGAGAAAAGTTCTTGGAGCTGTGCAGTTGAGAAAAGGCCCTAATGTTGTTGGACCTTTTGGAATTTTACAAAGTTTTGCCGATGTTTTGAAACTCTTAACTAAAGAAAACTTACTTCCCTCTAGTTCTAATAAATTTCTATTTATGTTTGCCCCTATGCTCACGTTAATTTTAAGTCTTATTGCATGGGCTGTAATTCCAATTAGTTCAACCTATGTTATCGCTAATTTAAATATAGGCATTTTGTACTTATTTGCTGTGTCTTCATTTGGTGTCTACGGAGTAATCATTGCAGGTTGGGCAAGTAATTCAAAATATCCTTTTCTTGGAGCTTTAAGATCAGCTGCTCAAATGATTTCTTACGAGGTCTCAATAGGTTTTGTAATTATAACAGTTTTAATATGTGTAGGTTCTTTGAACCTAATAGATATTGTAGAGAGTCAAAAAAATATTTGGTTTGCTATACCTCTCTTTCCGATGTTTATAATATTTATAATTTCTGCACTAGCAGAAACAAACAGACTTCCATTTGACTTACCTGAGGACGAGGCTACCTTGGTAGCAGGTTTCTTTACTGAATATTCATCAATTTCTTTTGGATTATTCTTTTTAGCTGAATATGCAAATATGATATTGATGAGTTCTCTGACTGTTATTTTATTTCTAGGTGGTTGGTATCCTCCAATAGATATTTTTCCACTAAATTTAATACCTGGATTAGTTTGGTTTGTTTTAAAAGTATTTCTAATATTATTTATTTTTTTATGGGTAAGAGCCACTTTCCCAAGGTATAGATATGATCAACTTATGCGATTAGGATGGAAGATATTCTTACCCTTTACACTAGTTTGGGTTGTAATCACATCTGCTTTCTTATTTTATTTTGACATGTTGCCAAACTAACCATGACAGTATTAATTAAATATATAAAGTCTTTTACTTTATTTGAATTAGTGAAAGGGTTAAAGCTAACTCTAAGTTATTTTTTCAAACCCAAAGTAACTTTGAACTATCCAAATCAAAAAGGTCCAATTAGCCCACGTTTTAGAGGTGAGCATGCTCTTAGAAGATATCCAAACGGTGAAGAAAGATGTATTGCATGTAAGTTATGCGAAGCTGTTTGTCCTGCACAAGCAATAACAATTGAAGCAGAGCCAAAACCAGATGGGAGTAGGAGAACTAGTCGATATGACATTGATATGACAAAGTGCATATACTGTGGATTGTGCGAAGAAGCTTGTCCAGTTGATGCTATAGTAGAAGGTCCAAATTTTGAATATGCAACTGAAACAAGAGAAGAATTACTATATGACAAAGAAAAACTTTTAAGAAATGGAGATATATGGGAAAAACAAATTAGTGAAAATCTAAAAAGAGACTCTAAATACAGATAATGTTTCTTGTAGGCTCTTTTTTTTTGTTTTCAGCATTTCTCGTTACGACATGTATATTTGTGATTTTTTCAAAAAATCCAGTTAACTCTGTATTATTTCTCGTTCTAGCTTTTTTAAACTCTACTTTTTTATTTATACTTATCGGAGCAGAGTTCGTAGGCATTATCCTGGCAATAGTTTACATAGGAGCTGTTGCAATACTTTTTCTATTTGTGGTAATGATGCTTGATATACAAAAAGTTACTTTAATGCTGAATATTAAAAAATATGTTCCAATTGCTGTTGTATTTGCAAGTATAATTTTAGCAGAAATTATTTATCTCACAGTTTACAAAACTACTAAAGTAAACCCTGATATAATTATTAAACATGAGAATAATACTGAACAGATAGGTGACGTTCTCTATACAACATATTTTATTGATTTTCAATTAAGTGGAATAGTTTTATTACTTGCAATGATAGGAGCAATAGTACTTACCCATGTATACAGACCCTCAATTAAAAGACAAAATATAGATAAACAAAATACAACATCATCAACAAATAGAGTACAGTTAGTAAAAATAAAATCTGGTCAAGGAATTAAAAATGATTAGTTTGTCATACAATCATTTTTTTTATTCTTTCCATTGTTATTTTTATAATTGGCTGTTTTGGTCTTTTTTTAAATAGAAGAAATATGATTTTAATTTTAATGTGTATTGAAATTATATTATTAGCGGCAAATATTAATTTTGTATCCGCTTCAGTTTTCTTGAATGATATAAATGGACAAGTATTCTCAATTTTTATTTTAACAATCGCTGCTGCTGAGGCAGCTATTGGTTTAGCTATACTGGTTATATATTTTAGGAATAAGGGAGAGATTGATATAACCCAAATCAATCAATTAAGAGACTGATGTTTAGCTACAAATTACTTTTCTTTCTTCCATTAATTTCAACAATTTTTACATATCCTTTTGGGGTTCTTTTGGGTGATAAAACAGCTCAATATTTTTCATCCACGCTTATATCTATTGCAGCTATTTTAAGCTGGTTTTTGTTTATTAGTTTTTCAATGTCTCCCTCTCAAGAAATTATAATTCCTGTATTAGAGTGGTTTTTTGTTTCGGGACAGTTTTTTAATTGGGGAATATCAGTTAACTCTTTAACGCTTTTGATGTTAACACTTGTTCTTACTGTATCAGCTTTAGTCCATATTTATTCAATTGAATACATGGCACATGACAATTCAAAAGTAAGATTTATGACTTACTTAAGTTTATTTACATTTTGTATGGTAGCTTTAGTTGTAAGCGATAATTTAATTCAATTATTTTTTGGATGGGAGGGGGTTGGATTAGCCTCTTATTTACTGATAGGTTTTTGGCACCACAAGAAATCTGCAAATTTAGCAGCCATGAAAGCTTTTTTAGTAAATAGGGTTGCAGATTTTGGTTTTCTTATTGGTATCGCAACTCTTTATATATTTTTAGATACATTATCCATTAACGAAATAATTGCAGGTAAAGAACAATTATTAAATTACGATATTAATTTTTTAGGTTTTAATATAAATGCACTAGTTTTTTCATGTGTTTTTCTTTTCATAGGTGCAATGGGAAAATCCGCTCAATTCGGTTTTCATACTTGGTTACCTGATGCTATGGAAGGACCAACTCCTGTTTCAGCCTTAATTCATGCAGCCACCATGGTAACAGCTGGCGTCTTTTTGACTGTTAGATTTTCAGAATTAATGGTCATGTCTGATTTTATTATGACTTTTGTTCTCATTATAGGACTACTTACAGCATTCTTTGCAGCATCAGTTGGTTTTTTCCAAAAAGATATAAAAAAGGTAATTGCATACTCTACTTGTAGTCAATTAGGTTTCATGTTTGTAGCTTGTGGACTAGGCGCATTCAACATTGCCATATTTCATTTAATAACACATGGTTATTTTAAAGCCTTACTCTTTTTATCATCAGGGTCAGTTATTCATGGTGTTCATGATGAACAAGATATGGATAAAATGGGTAATCTTTTCTCAAAGATGAAAATAACAGCTGTGATGATGTGGATTGGCACTCTTGCTATAATTGGTTTTCCATATTCCTCTGGTTATTTCTCAAAAGATTTAATTTTAAGTTCATCTTTTAATTTGAATAATTTTGGTCCTTTAGTTTATTTTATTTTAGCAATAGTTTCTGCAATGACTGCTTTTTACTCATTCAGACTAATATTTAAGGTGTTTCATGGTGAATATAAAGGAACCTACGATTATGAAAAAATTCATGAATCAGGACCATTTATGTTGGCTCCTTTATTACTTTTATCAATAGGAGCAATCTTTGTAGGCTACTTTCTAAATGATTTACTCGCTGGATATAATTCAAAAAACTTTTGGAATGGAATAATATTTTTAGACCAAGATAAAAATTATTACTCTTCTTTCTTTCCAATATTATCTAAATCCTTAGTTGCTCTAGGAGTTGCTATTGCAGTTTATTACTATGGATTTAATTTAAATAAACTTGCTGACTTGAAAAAAAAGTTTTACTCAATTTACAATTTTATTTTGAACAAATGGTACTTTGACGAATTATATAATAAGATTTTTGTTCTACCTTTGTATAATTTAGGAAAATTTTTATGGACCAGAATAGACCAAGGTATTATTGATAAATATCTCCCTAATGGAAGTGCATCCATAGTATCTACAATTTCAAAAGCGTTTAAAAGAATTCAAACAGGATATATCTTTGATTATACATTTATTATAATCTCAGGTTTCACACTTTTTATAAGTATCATTTTTATATATCTATAACATAAAATGAGCTTCCCAATATTATCACTATTAATCTTAACTCCTATCATAGGAGCATTAACACTATCATTATCAAGTAGTTCTCAACTAAAAAATAAAACTATTTTTTTATCTGGTTTATGGATAACTACAGGTGAATTCCTTCTAAGTTTACTTTTACCGATATTTTACGATAAAACTAAAAATGGTTATCAATTTACAGAGTATCACACATGGTTCGATAAGTTTGACATTAATTACTATGTTGGTGTAGATGGTGTATCTATTCCATTAATACTTTTAACTACTTTTCTAGTTCCTATTTGTTTGTTGTGCTCATTAAATTCAATCCAAAATAGAGCAAAAGAATTTGTAATTTATTTTCTTTTACTTGAAAGTTTTATTATCGGAGTTTTTGTTAGTATTGATTTGGTAATTTTTTATGTTTTCTTTGAGGCAGTTTTAATTCCTATGTTTTTAATCATTGGAATTTGGGGAGGAGAAAATAGGCTTTATGCCACTTTTAAATTTTTCCTATACACGCTTGCAGGATCTGTTTTAATGCTTCTAGCTATTATATACATTATCTCTAAAGTTAAATCAGGTAATATTGAATTAATCTCAGATTTTACTTTTGATCAACAAATAGAATTAATTTTATTTTTATGTTTCTTCGCATCTTTTGCTGTAAAAGTTCCAATGTTTCCTTTTCATACGTGGTTACCTGATGCTCATGTTCAAGCTCCTACAAGTGGGTCAGTGATATTAGCTGGTGTGCTACTTAAGTTAGGAGCATATGGATTTATAAGACTATCTTTGCCTTTCTTTGAGTATGCATCAATATATTTTCAGCCAATGATTTTTGCACTAAGCTGTTTAGCAATTGTTTACACGTCAATTGTTGCTTTAAGACAATTAGATATGAAAAAAATGATTGCTTATTCCTCTGTGGCTCACATGGGTTTTGTTACAATAGGTATTTTTACTCTTACACAGGATGGTATAAATGGTGCATATTTTCAAATGATAAGTCATGGCATAGTATCAGCCGCACTATTTTTAATAGTTGGAGTTGTTTACGAAAGACATCATACAAGAATGATTTCAGATTATAGTGGAGTCACGAATGTAATGCCTAAATATTCATTTTTTTTCATGATTTTTATGCTTTCGTCCGTAGGTTTACCTGGAACTAGTGGTTTCGTTGGAGAGTTTTTAGTAATTATGTCTACTATAAGTGTAAGCGTGTACCTGACATTTTTCACAGCAATTGGGGTAATCTTGGGAGCGTCTTATATGCTTTTATTATATAAAAATGTTAATTTTGGTGACTTAAAGACAGATATAAAACAACTAGCAGACTTAACAAATATTGAAATTTTTTACTTTTCTTGTTTAGCCTTTCTCACAATGTTTTTAGGTGTATATCCTAAACTATTATTTGAAATGATTAACAAGAGTATTTCTACGAGCATTCTTTAATGATCAATTTTTATCAATTTATTCCAGAAATTTTTATACTCACTCTAATTTTATTAACATTATGTTTTGGGTTATTTAATAAGGATAGGTCTATTGCAATAAACACTTTAGGTTTTTTCATATTAACTCTAATACTTATAAATTTTGGAAGAGACTTTTATATTTCCACTGATCTTCCATTAAATACAATTAACTTATTTGTGTTATCAAAGATAATACTTTCAATTGGTTCTTTTGTTTTTATTTTACTCTCAAAGAGACCATTAAAAAATGAAAATTTGTATAGATATGAATATATCCTATTCATATTATTTGCTATTCTTGGTTCTTTCGTTCTAATTTCAAGTGATAATTTTTTAACAGCCTTTATTGGGTTAGAACTTCAATCTTTGTCTTTATATTTAATGGCAGCCTTTAATACAAAAAATTTAAAATCAAATGAAGCGGGGATTAAATATTTTTCTCTTGGTGCTTTATCATCTGGTTTTCTTTTATTTGGTATCTCAATGATTTATTACGATACCAGTTCTTTTTATATGCAAAACCTTAATAATTTTACAACCATAAGTGAAATAGGCTTATCTTTGATACTCATTTCTTTATTTTTTAAGGTCTCTGCAGCTCCATTTCATATTTGGACACCAGATGTATATGAAGGATCACCTACTATATCCACACTTTTCTTTGCTAGTTTACCGAAGTTTGCCTCACTAATATTTTTATTTAGAGTATATCAAGAACTTAACATTTCAGGTATTCAGTCTCTTGATTATATTTTTCAAATTGTTTGCGCCATATCATTGCTTGTTGGAGTTTATGGAGCAATTACACAAAAAGTTATCAAAAGATTATTAGCCTTTAGCTCAATTAATCACATAGGTTTTATGCTACTTGGAATCATGTGTTATCAGTTTATGTCTGAGGGAACATTATTTTTCTATTTAATTATTTATTTAATTACTACTTTTGGGATTTTTGCTGTTTTACTTAATTTAAGAACTGTAGAAGGTGAATTCACAAAAATATCTCAACTTAATGGTTTAAGATTTACATCGAACTCTAAATCTATCAGTATGCTCGTGTTTTTCTTTTCACTTGCGGGAATACCTCCTTTTGCTGGTTTTTTTGCAAAATTTTTTATTCTTTCAGCCTCTATAACTGATGGTTTTTTCTTTTTATCAATAGTTGCTGTTTTAAGTTCTGTAATTGCAGCATTTTATTATTTAACGATTATAAAAAATATGTTTTTCAATAAATCAGAAATAGAGTTATTAGATGACAACAATAAAATAGGTAAAGTAGTATTTATTAGTTTTGGATTAATAATAACTTTATATTTCTTTTATCCAGATCCATTATTCAATTTAGTAGATAACCTTTTTAAATAAAAATTGTATAAAGTTATTTATGATACCATTGCCTCAACTCAAAATGAGATAATCAACTTTGATCGATATAAAAAAGTCTTAAATAATAACAATTTGTATGTTCAATCTTTAGAACAAGAAAAAGGTACTGGAAGAGGTAAAAAAAAGTGGATAAGTCCTAAAGGTAATATTTACTTAACAATTAATCAAAAATTAAAAGCCAATGTTGCTCTTAAAAATAATTTCTATATTTGTTATTTAATTCATAAATTTTTTAAGAGGACTCACGATATCGACTTAGAATATAAATGGCCAAACGATCTATTTTACCAAAATAAAAAAATAGTTGGTGTAGTAGTCAAATCAACTATTTTAGGAAACAACTCATACTTAAAAACTGGTATAGGAATAAATATAAATAACACACCTTTAATTGAGTCTACTTCTTTATCAAGTATTCTAAAAAAAAAATCAAGTATTATAGAATTATCAAATAAAATTATTGATTATATTGAATATAATTTATCAAAAGAAATATCCAATCAGATAATAGTTAGATATCTTAACAAATACATGCTAAAAAATTTTAAATTAAATCATCCAACTTTTGGAAAAAATATTGTTGAAATAATTAATGTTAATGAAGATTTTTCATTAAATATCAAAATTGAAGATGAAATTAAGAAAATCTTTTTTGGAGAACTTGTGTGAATTTAGTCGTCGATATTGGTAATACCTCTCTAAAGTATTCATCAACTACTGATATTGGTATAAAAAAAGTATGCCAATTTAAATATTCAAAAAAAAAACCTATATTTATTATTAAATTTTTAAAAAACCAATTTAAAACTCATAAAATAATTTATATTTGTTCAGTTGTTTCAGAAATAGACAAGATTATTAAAGAAAATTTAAAAGCCTTTAGAAAAGATTTAATATTTATTAATAAAAAAAAACTAACTTCCTTAGTTCATCGCCGAGTAAATTTAAGTCAACTCGGAAATGATAGAATAATCAATGTATTATCTGCAATTAAAATTTACCCTAAATCTAAATCTTTCATTATAATTGATTTAGGTACTGCAACTACTTTAGACATTGTAATTAATAATAAATATTTTGGTGGTGTTATTTTACCTGGACGTGCTACCTCATATGAAAATCTAATATCATTAGCCTCAGGTATAAAAAATGTGAAATTCTCCAACGATACTAATATTATAGGAAAAAATACAAGCCAGGCCTTGACGTCTGGTTTTAACATTGGCTATAAGCTCATGATAGAGTCTTATTTAAAACTAATTAAAACTACTTATAAGAGAAATTTTAAAGTGATTTTTACTGGTGGATATGCTAGCACTATCATTAATAAAAAGACAAAATTTATTTATAGAGAAGATTTAACTCTTTTAGGTACTTCTTTTTACCAAAACTTTTTAAATGAAAAACATAGAATTATTAAATAATAAAAAGAATACTTATTTTTTGTCAATTGGTGGAATAGGTGAAATAGGTGGTAATAATTATCTATATTCTTTTAAAGGGGAACAAGTGATTGTTGATGGGGGTATATCATTTGCTGATGATAGTCTTCCGGGCGTAGATATCACTATTCCTGATCCCTATATTTTTCTAAATTCAAACATTAAACCTAAAGCTATGATCTTAACTCATGCTCATGAAGATCATGTTGGTGGGTTAGAGTATTACTTTGATAGAATAGATTTCCCAATTTATTGTAACCAATTTACATTTTCATATATAAAACATAAATTTAGTAAGGTAGCTGGATATGAAAAAAAATTTATTATAATTGAAGACTTTCAAGAGATTGAATTTGAAAATTTCTCTTTCCAATTAATACCTACGACTCACTCTATACCTGACCCTACAGGTATTTTTTTTAAAACATTAGAGGGCAACATATATCATACAGGTGATTGGAAAATAGACAAAAATCCAGTAACTGGCTCTCCATTTGATTATCAAAATTATCAGTTATTAAAGGATGAAAAAATTGATTTACTAATAGGCGACTCAACAAATGCGGGTGTAAACGAAATTTCTCGTTCAGAGTCTGAATTAGATCCATCTTTTAATAACTTATTTAAAAAGCTTAATGGAAGAATTGTAGTTACATGTTTTTCTTCAAATATTGCAAGACTGAAAACAATAATTTTAAATGCTATTAAGCAGGATAAAAAAATATTTGTTGTAGGAAGAAGTATTAAAAGAGCTATTAATACCGCCATTGAAGAAAAATTAATTGAAAATTTTGAAATTCTAAATGAGAAAAAATTTCAAGACTATAATAAAGATAAAGTATTATTGATTTGTACTGGAAGCCAAGGGGAAAAAAATTCTGCTCTTTGGAAGATTGCAAATAACACCCATAATCAAATTAAATTAAGCTCAAAAGATAATATAATTTTTTCTTCTAAGGAAATACCAGGTAATGAAAAATCAATATCTTACCTTAAAAACTCTTTTAGTTACCTGGGCTTGAATATTATTACGGATACTGATGAATTTGTTCATGTTTCAGGTCATCCAGGCAAAAATGAAATCAAAGAGTTTTATTCTTTTATTCAACCAAAATCTTTAATTCCTATGCATGGAGAATATCTTCATTTGAAAAAGCATCTTGAAATAGCTAAAAGTTTAAAAATTGAGAAGACCAATCTTCTTTTAAGTGGAGATTTGTGTCAATTAGATTTAGTCAACAAAAACCATAAGCTCATTGATCAATTTATTATAAAAAAACTCCCTGTTGTTCAAAACCTAATTATAGAAGAGGATAATTTTATAAATGAAAGAGGAAAAATTCTTCATAATGGAGTTATAAGTTTAAATTTAATTTTAAATAAAAAATTTGATATTATTAAATTTCAGCTTTTTGATAAGGGCTTCCCATTTCCATATAATAAGGAAGTTATTCAAAATGAGATCAAAGATATTTTATTAAATAAAATAATATTTATTAAGGATGAAATTGATGAAACATCTCTGAGTGAATTAGTAAAGGAAGTTTCTAAAAAAACTTTTAATAGAAATTTCTCTTTAAAGCCTGAGTTGTTGATACACATATCATTGATATGAAGTTTTTATTCTTACTTTTTATTATTTGGTGGGTTATTTTCATGACAATATTACCTATTAAAAGATCTGAATTTGAAGAGGGTATGCCTGGAAAGTCATATTTAGGTGCTAAATTTTTAATTTCATTTGCTTTGTCAATGATTGTATCCTTTTTTATAATAAAATATGAAAATAATATATTTGAATACATTAAATGAAATTATCTAACCTTTTATTTAATTCATTAAAAGAGTCACCAAAAGAAGCTAAAATTATATCCCATCAGTTAATGTTACGCTCCTCAATGATTAGACAGCACACATCAGGCATTTATACTTGGCTACCATTGGGTTTTAAAGTTTTAAAAAATATTGAAAATATCATTAGGCATAATCAAGACGAAATTGGTTGTAACGAAATGTTAATGTCTACTATCCAATCTTCGGAATTGTGGAAAAAAAGTGGAAGATATACAGATTATGGAAAAGAGATGTTAAGAATTACTGACAGACATGAAAATGAATTACTATATGGACCTACGAATGAAGAAGTAATAACAGATTTATTTTCAGATTATGTGAATTCCTATAAAGCTCTTCCAAAATATCTTTATCATATTCAATGGAAATTTAGAGACGAAATTAGACCTCGATTTGGAGTAATGCGAGGTAGAGAATTTTTAATGAAGGATGCATATAGTTTTGATTTAACAGAGGAAGGTGCCTTTGAAACTTATAAAATTTTTTTCAGAAGTTATTTAAAAACATTTTTAGATTTAGGCTTACAACCGATACCAGTTAAGGCAGCCACAGGAGCCATTGGAGGAGATCTATCTCATGAGTTTCAAATATTAGCGAGTACAGGTGAAAGCGAACTTGCATATGACTCAAAATTGGTTGACTCTAATTTATTTGAAAAAAGTTATGAAGAAATTACATCAATGTATTCTGCTTCAGATGAAATGATTGATAAATCTAAATCTGATGTGATAGTTGGAAGAGGTATTGAAGTAGGTCATATATTTAACTTTGGCACAAAATATACTAAACCATTAGAATGCTATGTATTAAATAAAGATGGAAAGAGGATAAACCCATATATGGGATCTTACGGAATCGGTGTTTCAAGATTAACTGCAGCCATAATAGAAGCATTTCATGATGAGAAAGGCATCAAATGGCCTTTTAACATTTCTCCTTTAAAGATAAATATTATAACTCAATCAAACTCTGATTTGAGTGAAGTGATTGATAACATATACAATACTCTAACTCCTAAATACAATAATATTAGTCTTGATGATAGAGATTTAAGCATTGGAAGAAAAATTAAAGATTCTGAATTAATCGGAATACCTTGGACATTGATTATTGGAAATAGCTATAAAGAAAAAGGTCAAATTGAAGTTATTAGGAGATCTGATGGAGATAAGATATTTTTAAGTAAACAAGAAATTGAGAACTTTGAATTTGAACAATACACTCCATAAATTATCTTTCGCCTACATTTTTAATTTTAAAAAAGATAAAGCTTTTTCAGTATCAACAATTTTATCTTCCTTGGCTTTAATACTTGGTATTTCAATATTAATAACAGTTATGTCAGTGATGAATGGTTTTAGAGAACAATTAGTAGACTCACTAAGTGGAGTAAATGGTGATATTACAATTTATGATGCTAATGAAGATAAAATTGAACAAATTAAAAAAAAAAATCCCTCAATATCTCTGGTTCAAAATGTTCAAAGTAGGGTGATAACAAGTAATGAAAAAGGAATAGAGGGCTTATTAATGAAATCTCTTTATAAAGAGGATCTCTATAAGATACCTAAAATTAATCAAAATATATTTGAAATTGAAAGAGAAATTGACAATTGGGTCTTTATTGGAATTGAACTAGCAAAATCTTTGAATCTAAAAGTAGGAATGCCATTTCAAATTAATATTCCTGGAAAGTCCATGACAATATTAGGACCAGTTCTAAATTCAAAAGAACTTATAATTGAAGGTATATTTAATACGGGTGTATACGATTTTGATAAATATTTTATATTTAGCAATATAGAACAAATTAATAAAAATATAAATAGTTCAGTCATAGATATATACTTAAATGGTAAAGACTTTGATTACAGTGATTTAGATGGTGTAAATTATTCTACTTGGGAGGATCAAAATCAAACCTTAGCTCAAGCATTATCAACTGAAAAAAATGTTATGTTTGTCATACTATTTTTTATTATTATAATTTCTTCTTTTACAATTATTTCCAACCAGATTTTTTTTATTAAAGAGAAATATAAAGATATTATTTTGTTAAAAGCACTAGGTATACGACAATCTAAAATTTGCTTTTTATTTTTTTTAAATTCATTTTTTATTTCATTTTTTTCAATTATTCTAGGCACCTGTTTGGGATTATTGTTATCTACAAATATTGACTCTGTCGAAAACTTTTTATCGTATTTATTAAATTTTGAACTTTGGAATAATGAAATTAGATATTTAACATCAATGCCTTATAGTATTAGATTAAATGATATTGTGTTTATTGTAAGTATCTCTCTTTTTTCAAGTTTAATCGCATCTTATATTCCTATATTGAGAATTTTTAAAATAAAACCAAATTTAATCTTAAGATGAGTTTATTAGAGTTAAAAAATATTTCAAAATCTTACATATCAAAGGTCGGAAGCTTTCAAGTAATTGATAAATTAAATCTGTCAGTAGAACATAACCAGAATATATTTTTATTTGGACCCTCTGGATGTGGAAAATCAACATTATTAAACTTAATCTCTGGATTAGATAATTTAGACACTGGTGAAATTTATTTTAATGGAAATTTAGTTAAAAATCATTTTGAGTTACTTAAAGATGATATAGGTATAATTTTTCAAGATCACTATTTAATTTCTGAGCTTAATATCTTTGACAATATAAAACTTAAAAGTAATGATACAAATAAAATTGAAAATATTTTAAATTACTTTGAAATGACTGATTTTAAACTTAAGTATCCAAATCAATTATCAAATGGTCAAAAACAGAGAGTTTGTGTTGCTCGATCTTTGGTAAATAATCCTAAGCTTTTAATAGCAGATGAACCAACAAGTTACTTAGATAAAGAAAATGCAAAATTAGTAATAGATCTAATATTGAACAGCTCCAGAAAGTTCAATTTATCAACAATAATTGCCAGTCATGACATTTCATTCCGACCACTATTTGATAAATCTTATACTTTAGATAATAAATCTATTAAAGAATGCTGATACCTCTCAGAAATTACTCTAATTATTCTATTTGTGAGTCAAATATAAAAATTGACGATCTTGTAAACTTTGCAGAAAAAGAAAAATTACCAGCTATAGCATTAACAGACTATAAATTATTATCGGGTGTACTAGAATTTTCAATAAAATGTCAAAAAAAAGGTATTCAACCAATTATAGGTTTAGATGTTGATTATTTATCGATATTAAAAAATTACTCTCGTCTTACTATTCTCTCTAAAAATGAAAATGGTTTTAGAAATTTAAATATTTTATCTACAAAAATAAATACTGAAAATGATTTTCAATTATCCTTAAAAAATATCAAAGATTTCTC
>CACLVL010000011.1 GCA_902610415.1 uncultured Alphaproteobacteria bacterium | reverse complement strand
GATTACCAAATTTTAAATGGAATTAATTTTCATCTTGGCACTGAAAAGATTAGGGTCACAAAAGTTGAAAACGTAGATGATGAATTTAATGCACGTTTTACTGCGAAAAGTAAAATTTATAATTATCAAGTATTTAATAGTTTAGCACCATCGGTAATTGAAAATGACTTTAGCATACATGTTCGACAACCTTTAGATTTAGAATCAATGAGAAACGCAATTAGGTTTTTATTAGGAAAACATGATTTTTCTTCATTCAGAGCACAAGGTTGTCAAGCTAACAAACCAATTAGAACCATTGATGAAGCTTCAATTGATATCGTAGATCAAAAAATAATTTTTACATTTAAAGCTCAGTCTTTTCTTTATCAACAGATTAGAATAATGGTTGGATCTTTATTAGAAGTTGGTTCAAAAAATAAAGATATAAATTGGATAAGTGAATTAATTGACGCTAAAGATAGAAGACTTGCAGGACCAACCGTTCCCTCAAAAGGATTGATTTTAAAGGAGATTAGCTATTAAGATCCTTATATACACTCAATGTTTTGCTCCAAAAATAGGGGGCATAGAGTCTGTAATGACAAACATAGCTCAGTATGCATACACTTCTCAAAACAAGGTAACAGTTTTATCTGATGGCTCTAAACTTTCATCTTTAGATTTTGATAATAAATGTAAATTTAAAATTTTTCGTTTTGACCAAATTAAATTTATGAGAAAAAGGATTAAATCAAGTTTTGCTCACAACTTCTTAAAAGAAAATAAGATTGATTTAATTTTTTTCGATAGTTGGAAATCACTTGAGGCACTAAATACATCAACAAATGCAAAAAAAATTTGCTTAGTTCACGGTAATGAAATTTTAAACTTAAGGAAAAAAGATAGAATTTTAAATTCAATAAACAAAGCAGACTTGATAATTTTTAACTCTAATTATACAAAAAACAAAACAATTAAAAATTTCAAAATTTCAAAAAAAATTGATCAAAAAATTATTTATCCAGCATTCATTGAAAAGATCTTTAAAATTAAAATAATTAAAAAAAAATATGATTTATGTACTGTTGCTAGGTTAGAATATAGGAAAGGTCATCATTTAGTATTTGAAGCAATGTCTATTCTAAAAAATAAACACGATATTTTACTTAAATACGCTATTCTTGGAGATGGCCCAGAATTATCAATGCTTAAAGATTTGGTAATTAGGTATTCTCTTCATGGTCAAGTAGAATTTATAAATCAGAGTTGCCCAGTTGAAAAAATTTTTAAAAATTCATCTGTCCATATCATGCCAACTTTAACAACACCTGAGAGTGTGGAAGGTTTTGGTATATCTAATATTGAAGCAGCATCTTATGGACTACCTTGTATAGTTAGTAATAGTGGAGGATCACCTGAATCAGTTGGGGATAATGGAATTATTGTTAAAGAGAATAGTCCAAAAGAACTAGTAAACTCAATTATTGATATTTTTAAAAAGTACAAAACATATAGTAAAAAAAGTTATATATTTGCAAACAAATTTGACTCTCAAAAAAAGATAAAAGAATATTTAAATATTTTGTAGAACTTCTTTGTAGCTTGTTTTTTTTAATTCTCCTGGTTCATCACAGATTAATCTAATAATTTTAAGATTATCTATAAGTATAACAGAGCGAATAAGTCTTTGACCCATAAAGCTTTTTTCATGATTTCTAATTAATTTAGAAGACTCTAAAAATTCATTATTACCATCAGATAAAAATAAGATTTTTGAATCCCCTAATTCTTTTCTCCACAAATCTAGCACATAGGGATCATTAGTAGTCATACAGCAAATCAGATCTATTTTTTTTTCAGACATTAAATTTTTTGCACCATTGATGAAAGGGGGAAGGTGTTGTATGTGACAGGTTGATGTGAACGCGCCAGGAGCACAAATTATTAATGTCCTTTTAAATTTAAGGTTATCATGTAGTCCAAAATTCTTAGTCCCATCTGCAGAAACAGATCTTAAAATAATATCAGGAATTAAATCTCCCTCTTTCAATTATGGAAAAAGTTTTCTAATGTTTTAAGATATATTTTTTCAGTAGTTTTAAGATCATCCACTGAAACACATTCATTAACTTTGTGAAGTGTTTTATTAATCGTTCCAAATTCAAAAACAGGACAAACTTCCTGCATAAATCTAGCATCTGATGTTCCGCCACCTGTATCTTGACTTGCCTCTAATCCAGTTACATCTTTTATTGCTTTAATACAATGCTTTGTAAATGGGCTATCAAAAGCTTGGAAGGGCATACCTCTAAAAGTTAATTTCAAATTATATTTACAATTGTTCTCTAAGCAAATCTTAGTTAAATGTTTGTCAAAATAGTTTTGTATTTTTGCTTGATCCCAATTATCATTAAATCGCATGTCACCTACAGTAATTAATTTTTCAGGGATAACATTTTTTGCTTTATTATTTAAATTTATTTGGGTGAACTGAAGAGTTGAAGGTTCAAAGTATTCCGCTCCATCATCAAGCTTCTGATCATCGAAAAAAGAGATTAACTTAGACATACAATGCAGTGGGTTTTGAGCTAGTTGAGGGTAAGCAGCGTGTCCTTGTTTACCAATAATTTCAATTTGAACATCTACAGCTCCTTTTCTTCCCACTTTTATTTGATCACCAATTACTTTCTCAGAGGATGACTCAGTAGCTATTGAGCCATCAATCCTTATATTATTTTCTTTTAACCATTTTACGACCTTCTTCACTCCGTTAACAGAGTCAGCCTCTTCATCTCCTGTGATAATAAAACTTATTGTGCCGTTAAAATCCTTGTTTTCCTTGATAAATTTAAAAACACTTACCATACTAGCTGCAGTACAACCCTTCATATCCTCAGATCCACGACCATAAAGATACCCATCTTTAATTGTTGGCTCAAAAGGATGAGTGTCCCAATCTTCTAAGTTACCAGGAGGCACTACGTCAACATGACATAAAAAATTAAAATGTTTTCCATTGGTGTTGGTTGGTCCATATGTAGCCATGATATTTATGACTTCATAGCTTCCATCCCCATCAAAATTTAATTGTTTTGTTACAAAACCATTTTCTTCAAATGTTTTAATTAAAAAGTCAAAAATATCTTGCTTCGCAGGAGTAACAGAATCAAATGATATTAATTTTTTTGATAGTTCTATTGTGTCTAACATCTTAATCTCTTAGCAATTCATTAACTGAGGTTTTTGATCGAGTTTTTTCATCAACAGTTTTAACAATAACAACACAGTATAAAGATGCATCACCTTTTGAACTTGGAAGACTACCTGGCACAACTACTGAATAAGGAGGAACTTTTCCCATATAAATTTCTTTAGTTTCACGATTATAAATTTTAGTTGAAGCTCCAATAAATACCCCCATTGATAAAACTGAACCCTCTCCAATTATCACACCTTCTGCAACTTCAGATCTAGCACCAATAAAACAATTATCTTCAATTATTACAGGATTTGCTTGTAAGGGTTCTAACACTCCTCCTATACCTGCACCACCTGAAATATGACAATTTTTTCCAACTTGCGCGCAAGAACCAACTGTTGCCCAAGTGTCTACCATAGTTCCTTCATCAACATAAGCACCTAGGTTAACAAAACAAGGCATCAAGACAGCACTCTTTGCAATAAAAGCTGACCTCCTTACAACACAGTTAGGAACTGCTCTAAAGCCAGCTGATTGAAAATTTTCCGATGTCCAATTTTGAAATTTTGAGGGAACTTTATCCCACCATGAAGTATTCCCATGGCTGACACTTGGGCCACCACTGATCATTTCCATATCCTGTATTCTAAAACTTAAAAGTATTGATTTTTTAAGCCATTGATTTACGTGCCAAATATCATCTTTTTTTTCGCATACTCGAAGCTTTCCTTGATCTAATAAGTTTAGAACATTCTCTATACTTTTTTTTGCTTCGCTATCCTCAATAAAATTAATTTGATCTCTTTGATCCCATAACTTTTCAATAACTTCTTGATTGCTCATAATACTTTTATATTACGTTTTTTAAGAAATTTTCCAAATCATCAGTAACATGAGAAATATAACCTTTTTCATCAATAATTTTTTGAATATCTGTTTGTTGGTTAACATCTTTATTTAAATTGTATTCTAAATTATTAGTTACCCAAACTGTTTGCCATCCCATATTATGAGGCTCTTTTAAATTGATATGAAGATCTTCAAACATAGCCGTAGAACTGTTGTCTAAATTAAATTTCTCCTGAAATGAGTCATAAACTTCCTTATGGGGTTTTGGCATATAATTACTTTCTGAAATATCAAAACATCCATCAAAAATATCTGTCATATTAAGCTTTTCTAATACTTTTTCGACATGTTCGAAGTTAGCATTTGTAAAAATATATTTTTTTCCATTCAAGTTTTTCAATATTTGTGCCAATGGAATATTTGGCTGAACTACTTCATAATTAATTTGATGAACGTAGTCTAAATATTCATCTGGGTTAACTTGATGCTCGATCATAAGTCCTCTAAGCGTCGTTCCATACTGATGATAATATTTAGATCTTAGAGCTTGAGCATCTCCAGAGGCTAAATTTAATTTTTCCTCAATAAACCTTCCCATTAGAATGTGCACTTTATCAAACAAACCACACTCTGCTTTATAAAGGGTGTTATCTAAATCAAAAACCCAGTTAGTAATGTTGTTCATAATCGTGTTAAACTAATGTTTATTCTAAAAAAGCCAAGAAGATTTACAAAAATTCAAAAACTTTTTTTTGAATTTCAAATACATTATTATTTGTTTTTGAACTGACTATGAAGTTCTCAAATTTATCATTTAATTCGTCCATAAAAGGGGACTTTTCTTTTATTTTTTTATCACTCTTAGTGTAACAAATAATAACTTTGTCTTTTATCTCTCTCATGGAATCAATCATCTCTATATCTATTTTTTTTGGCCCCAACGAATTATCAATTAAAACAAATATTTTCTTTAAGTTTTCACGAGATGTTAAATATTGAGATACAAGATCTGATATTTGAAAGGCTTCTTTTTGAGATATCTTTGCAAATCCATAGCCTGGAAGATCAACAACCATCATTGAGTCCCCATGATTAAAAAAATTAATTTGTCTTGTTTTACCTGGTGTATTAGAGATATGCGCCAGTTTTTTCATAAAAATTGCATTAATCAGACTTGATTTTCCAACATTTGATCTGCCAATAAAAGCTATTTCAGGAAAGCTTACGTTAGGATATTGACGAGGTTGTGTTGCGCTTAGTAAAAACGTAGTTTGTTTTTTAAAGTAATTTGAGACAATGCTCATTAACTCTTCATAATTTTTCTTTGTATGATGTATTGTTGGGCCATTGATAAAACATTGTTTGTTGTCCAATAAATAACAAGCCCTGCCGCAAAGCCACCTAAAATAAAAGTAAATACGATTGGTAATAAACCAAAAATTTTTGCTTGCATCTTGTCTACTGGAGCGGGGTTTAACTTAAATTGTACATACATCGAGATACCCATTAAGATTGGCCAAATACCTACATTTAGAATTTGTAATATACCTGGAACATTCCAATCAATAAATCCAAATAGAGTAAGTGCTCCTAAAGGGTCAGGTGCAGAGAGGTCGTGTATCCATCCTATAAAAGGAGCATGCCTCATTTCAATAGTTACAAACAAAACTTTATATAAGGCAAAAAATACTGGTATTTGTAGAAGAATTGGTAAGCAGCCAGCAATAGGGTTTGCCTTCTCCTTTTTATATAAAGCCATCATTTCTTTTTGCATTCCAGCTCTATCATCACCATATTGCTCCTTAAGTCTTTGCATTTCAGGCGCTAGTTTTTTCATTTTAGCCATTGATTTAAAAGATTGTTGTGCAAGAGGAAAAAAACAAATTCTCATAAGAATTGTAAACAATATAATAGACCATCCAAAGTTCCCTACGTATCCAAATATAAACTCTAAAACATTAAAAATAGGCTTGGTTAAAAAATAAAACCAACCAAAGTCTACTGAGCGATCAAATCCATCAAAACCATATTCCTCCATGTATTTATCAATAACATTTACAATTTTTGGTCCTGCAAAAATCTTAAAATTATGAGATATACTAGCATTTTTAGAAACAGATATTTTTTCTCCAACAATATCAGTTTGAAAATTATCTACACTATCCACAAAATTATAACTATACGTTTGTTGAACGGGTTCGTTTTGATTAGGGATTATAGCTGTTTGCCAATACTTATCAGTCATCCCAATCCAACCTCCAACAGAAGAATGTTTAATTTTTTTATCGTCTTTTAGATCGTCATAATCATATTCCTCTAAAACACCATCAGTTATTGATAAGGGGCCTTCATGTAAAATGAAGAAATTTTGCATTTCAGGAATACCTTGTCTTTTGGACAGACCATAAGGGTAAAGGTCAAAAGAAAGACCAGAATTATTAATAACCCTTTGATCAACATTAAATAAATAGTTTTCATCAAGAGAAATTATTTTCTCAAAGGTAATATTCTGACCACTTGTCCAAGTGAGTTTTACAGGATCATTAACACCAATAGAATTTTTATCAGCAGACCAAATACTGTTGCTATCAGGTAACTCAATTGTACTATCGGAACTTACCCATCCAGTATCCAAATAATAAGCATTATCAGATCCTAGAGGGTTCAAAAATTCAATTAAGTCAGATGTTGGATCTAGAGTCTCTCTAAATTCTTCCAAGATTAAATCATCAATTAGCCCACCATTTAAGTTTATAGAGCCTTTAATTTTTGAATTATCAAAATCTACTCTTCCCGACTCATTTATTACTTCATTCCTTTCAGCTAAAACAGTAGTTGTAGATTTTTGAATACTGAGATCAACCAGGCTTTCAGCATTTGTTTGTTCTTCGGTAAGTGGTGTTCTCTCTGGTTGAGGTACTAGTAATTGAAAACCAAAAATGATTGCCATTGAAATAATGATTGCTAAAAATAAGTTTTTTTGATTTTCCATATTATTTTTTTACAGGATCGTACCCCGATGAACCTAAAGGGTTACATTTTAGAATTCGAAGAGTTCCTTTTGTTATCCCTTTTAAAACACCAAATTCTTGAATGGCTTCAATTGTATACTGAGAGCATGTTGGAAGATGTCTACAAGTGTTGGGTAACATAGGTGATATAAATAACTGATAGATTTTTATAGGAGTAATAAAAATTATTTTCCAGAGTTTTTTGATATTATTTTTCATATGATATGAATTTTTCAATATCTTGTTTTAAATCAATAAAAGGTACTTTCAAAACTGTTTTTTTTAGTATTAACACAAATTTAACTTGATTTAATGTATTTATAAGACTGCTGGTACGAATTGCTTCTCTAGTTCTTCTTTTAGCTCTATTCCTTTCAACGGCATTTCCAAGCTTTTTACTGGCAATGATACCAACTAGAAAAGACTCTAAATCAGCATCATGGAGTATATAGCCATTAAAATATGAACTTTTAAAGTAACGACCTTTATTTCTAATTTGAGAAAATTCGGATGATTTTTTTAGAGTTGGGAGTCTCAATAATTAAGCTGATAGTCTTGATCGACCTTTAGCTCTTCTTGCATTAATAACTTTACGACCGCCAACAGTTGCCATTCTAGAGCGAAAACCGTGTCTTCTTTTTCTAACTAATTGGCTGGGTTGATATGTTCTTTTCATTATTATTACACCTAAAAAATAGGTTCCTACATTTAACAATTATTGATATGAAGTCAATAAATAAAAACAAATTATGCTGATAATTAAAGATATTTCTAATTTGCAGTCCTATTTGAGTGCTTATCAAAATCGAAAATACTCTATTGGTTATGTGCCAACAATGGGAGCTCTTCACAAAGGACATGGTGAATTAATCAAGCAGTCAAAAAAAGATAATCACAAAACTATTGTCAGTATTTTTGTTAATGAAAAACAATTTAGTAGCAAAGAGGATTTTGAAACCTATCCAAGGAATAAAGGTTTTGATTATGATTTCTGCATAGATAACGAAGTAGACATACTATTTGAACCATCATCTGAGGAAATATTTAAAAATGATGAAACTCTATTAAAGAATAAAAATTTTAAAGATATTCTTTGTGATAAATTTAGAAGAGGACACTTTGACGGTGTTATCACTGTTCTTGATAAATTTTTTTCCATTATAAAAAGTAATAAAGTTTATTTTGGCGAAAAAGATTATCAGCAACTGAAGATAATTGAGAAATTTATTGAAAAAAACTATAAATCATTAGATCTAGTTTCTGTCCCAACACAAAGACACGAAGAGGGAATAGCCTATTCATCAAGAAATGAAAAACTAAGTAAAAAGCAAACTCAAGATTTTGTAGATTTTCATAAAAAAGTTAAAAATTTTATAGGTTCTCTTGAAGAGTCTTTAGACATTGAAACAGCTAACCAAAAAGCAAATGATTTTATGAAATTACAAAATATTGATAAGTTTGATTATTTTGAATTCAGAAATAATACTGATTTAAGTTTTGTAGGTACTATACCTCAAGCTAGATTTTTTTATGCAATCTATAAAGGGAAAGTTAGATTAATTGATAATTTAAAAGTTTAAATTGGCGGTTCTGCAAGGATTCGAACCCTGAATTCTTGATCCGTAGTCAAGTGTGATATCCGTTTCACCACAGAACCATTAACTTGATTTATATACTCTTTTTTTTAATAATAAACTTATATGCACGGACTGATACACACTCAGTACACACACTTCGATAAAATATATATACTTATTTTATAATGCACCCCTCAGAAATGGACAAAGATAGTAAAGAATTTAAAGAATGGTTGAATAGTGGGTATGCCCATCTAATAAAACTTATTGAAGAAAAAAAAATTTCAACTGGCTCCAGAGCTGATGGAAATCCCCGAGATAACGAGATTTTACTTCAAATTATGAATAAGCATAAAAGAGGATTTTTTGAAAATATTCACAAATTAGTAATTAGGGCATCTCATGAGTCAATAGACAGTTTAGAACTGTTGTGGAATACACATTTAATAGGATTTCAAAATGTTGAAACTGGTGAGCAATATACTTCCAGCAAAACAGGAACTATTATAGATTTTTTTATTCTAATCGAAAAAATAGATTAATGACTGAACTATGGAGTGAAGATAAAAAAGAACTAGAAATAAAAGCAAAAATAATTAGTGAATGTGCATATCTTCCAGAGTTTTTTCCAGAATTTCCTGATAAAGATTTATCAAAAGAAGAATTAAATAAGTATATGGATGATTTTATAGAAATATTAACAGATAAAGCAGAAACTATTTATTCTACTAATCGAGAGAAGAATATAGTACGAGTTTTTTTTACAATCTATTGGAAACAATTAAGTAATAATCCTAAACTCAAAATGTATTCCATTTCTTATTTATGTGCTGAATATTTTAGGAAGTCAAAAAGAGATAGAAGTGTTTTAAAACATTTTCAAACTTTCTTTAATGCCTTTTTTACAAAAGACAGAATAAGTAAATTGAAAGAAGAGTATGGAGAGATACATTATGATAATCTCATTAAGAAATACTATGAGTTAAATTAAGATGAGAACCTTATTAGTGCTTTTTATATTAATACCTAGTTTAAGCATCTCTGATGATGATTACTTTAAATTTTCTTTTTTTGACCCAAGCGTAAAGGGATGTCTTTATGAGCAAGCTCCTTATCATACAAAATTTTTTTGTGAAAAAGTTAAATATAAAAAAAATAGAAAGCCTGAAGAATGGGGCAGCTATGAATGGGCAGTAAGAACTTGTATTACAATTTTAAGAGAGTCTGGAGAGCCAACAGATTATATAAAAGGGTGTAAATGATTACCAATTTTTTAAAATATTCACTAATGTTTATTTGTTTATTTATATTTTTGGTTGTTTCAAAGGCTATTGCTGCAATAGTTATGAACATATTAATATTTTTTAGCAACTTATTCCTGAATATGAATGAATACTCACCTGGGGGTAATTTGCCTTGGGATAGATTTGTAATTGATTATTTGATTAGATTTATAGGAGATGCAGTTTTCATAACCTTACCCATTTATCTAAATTTCCTTATATTCATGAAATTTTTAAAGTGGAAATTTAATTTTCATTTTATGACACTTACCTTAATCATTTTTGTAGTTATTTTTTTTATAACTGGATTTTATTATGGTATGGATAAAACTAGATTTTTAGCAATATTTTACTTAATACCTTTAACATTTATTTATTTAAAAATTAATAAAGATGGAAAATGGAAATAATATAAAATTAATACTCTGTAAAAAAATGTATAGTCATAATTAATATAATTATTACAAATTGACTTAGAAATAATGCTAAAAAAATTATTAATTATTTTGTTTCTGACACCAAATCTACTTCTGGCAGACTACCAAGTTACTGGTCCAATAATAGGTAACGTTTGTTCATTTGGTTTAATATGTTCTTTTGAGGATTTGCATGCTGTAAAAAAAGATGGAAAGTATTACTCTATACAACAAAGTTATTCTCGAGTATCTGAATATAGAGATGGAAGATGCTGGGTAAATATCAAATCTAAAGATTGGGGAGTATTTTCTCATGGTTTAAATTTATTCAAAGGAGCATTTTACCAAAAACAATCAAATGGAAGTTTTAAAAAATTAAAACCTGAATATATAACTTTTCCATGTAGAAGATATTAGTAAAAATAAATGAAATATTTTTTAATTATTTTTCTTTTGTTGCCATCTTTTACTTTAGGTCATAGTGGAAATACTAACCAAGGTGGCTGTCATATGAATTATGCTACCGCTGAATATCATTGTCATAACCGTAAACAAATTAATCCTTACCAAACTTATTACTGTGTTAATCACAACCTACAACAGTACGGTCCTTACAAATCTTACTCTAGTTGCCAAGGTGCGATAAACGGAGCAGGTATCATGGGTGCTTATTGCTCGGTCTGTTATTAATATAAAATATTTCAATACACACTCAGTACACACTCCAATGATAAAACTATGTTAAAGCTCTAAGAATTGTATTGATAATTAATGAATCAAAGAGACGTAGGATATCCGTAGTCAAGTGTGATATCTGTTTCACCATAGAACCATTAGCTTGATTAATGTACTCTTTTTAAACTCTAAAATAGGCTTTTACCTGTGGTCGAAACATTAATAAAAGAGCAATAAATTGTATTAGTGTGTTTAAACATAAAATCGTTCTTATGCTCATTTCATTAATTCCAATCTCTGGAAAAGGTGAGAAAGGAGCTGTAAAAGAATGTGATAACGCTCCAAATAAATCGAATATTCCAACAGCATTCCAAGCTAGCAAAATTCCCCAAAGTAAAGCAGAGGGCTTTTTCCATATGTTATATGCGAGAATTAATGCAGTTGTTCCAATCACGAAATCGCCAAGAAATGCTATAGTCCAATCTGATGAAGCAGATCTCTCACTCCCTATAGCGCCAAGGGTAAGAAATAGACCTGAGCCAACTGCTCTAAATACCATCCAGCCAGTTGCAAAAATTAATATTTTTACTTGAATATGCATTTTTATAACACTAGATAAATAATGTGAGTAATACAACTAAAGATAACGACAAAAAGAAGATAGCAAAGCTGAAAGAAAAAATTCAAGAATTGGAAAATGAAATATTTAGCTTAAAAAATCCAAAAAAAAATAAAGATATTTCAATTCTTAATGATCAATTTTCAGAAGAAATAAATATAGAAAAACTAAAGGAGAATAAATAATGTCAGCAGATATATTTATGCCAATAATTTACTTAATCTGTCTGTTAATTTTAATAGGACCTCGTTTTTTAGAGACTAACTCCTCATTTAAACAATTGCTTAGTAATTTAAGTATTTGGGCCTTAATAGTGATATTAATTTCTTTAGGTTATCAAACTTATAATTACTTTACTTAAAATTTTCTTGTTTGACCGTGGGTCATATAAGAAAACTCATCCTTTTTTAATTTCAATTTTTTTGATAGTTGTTTAAGTAATTTAATTGGTTCATCCATTGGTTCATCAGTAAGTTGAAAAGTTCCCCAATGCATTGCTATAGATATTTTTGAATTAACATCTCTGTGAATTTGAATTGCCTCTTCCACATTGCAATGTGAGTCTTTCATAAACCATCTAGGTGCATATGCCCCAATAGGTATTGTAGATAAATCAAATCCACCAAACTTCTTTTGAATGTCTTGAAAATCTTTTGAGTAACCAGTATCCCCTACAAAAAAATATTTAAAATTATTCGTCATAACAACCCACCCACACCACAATGTTTTATTTGTATCGTTAAATGTTCTTTTACTCCAATGTTGAACTGGAACAGAGTGGATTTCTAAATTTTTATATTTAGACATTTGCCACCACTCTTGTTCAATCACATTACTTGCACCTAGTTTTGAAATAGTTTCTTTTAATTTTAGGGGTACAAAAAAAATAGGTTGGTTAATATTCTGTTTTTTTAATAATAGCTTAATAGTTTTTGCGTCAAGATGATCATAGTGATTGTGAGAAATTAAAACTAAATCTATAAACGGCAAGTCATCAATATTCAAACCTGGTGGTGTCGTTCTTGAGGGACCCATGAAACTTAAAGGAGAGGCTCTTTTACTAAAATGAGGATCTGTAAGTATATTAATCCCATCAATCTGTATTAAAAAAGTAGAATGCCCTACCCAGGTAATTGTTTTTTCAGATTTGTTGGATTTTAAATAACTGGGATTATTTTTCACTACAGGAAAGCTAATAGGTTGAGGTTTATTTGATTCTTTCCTCCATTTCCAAAAATCTTTGAAACTGCTTTTATGCGTCACATAGTTATTAAGAAATATACCATCCTCAATATTGAAGGGTTTGAAGAGAGAATTTGCCATAATTTTTGTTTTTAAAGATAAAAAGGCTAATGAAAATAATAAAATTTTTTTTATAAAATTTCTTCTTAGCATCTAAAACAAGTAATTAAAAAATTAATTATTGATAATATTAACGAAATTTTTATACATTTGGTTGCACTGTTGCATCATCGTATCAATCTCTTTGTCTACCATGTCTTTCATTTGAGGTAAGGCATCAGCTCCAAGAGACTTTTCTAGGGCATTTTTATATGCAGGAACTTTAGCCCAATCATCAACTGTCGTCTTTCGAATTTCTAAATGAAATTGAATTCCATAGGCATATTTTTCATAACCAAAAATTTGATACTTCGTTGAAGGTGAAGTACCAATAAGTTGAACTTTAGAATTATTTTCTAATCCAATTACTTCATAAGAGTGCCATTGAAGAGCTTTAATCTTTTTTGGAAGAAAATTAAAGATATGATCATCTTTAGCATTTGTGTCTATATCAATATCTAATACCCCAATTTCTGGTGGTATTGATTCTACAACTTTACCTCCTAGCACTTCACCTAAAAGTTGACATCCCAAGCAAAACCCCAAAAATGGTTTTTTAAGATTTAAGACATACTCTGCAATTGCTTTTTTTTCTTCACTTAACCAAGGATATTCATTTTCCATAAAAGTATCCATTGGACCCCCCATGCAAAGCATTGCATCATAGCTATCAAGATTTGTTGGAATCACATCTCCCTGATCTAGTTGTATGGTTGTGATTTCATGACCATCTGCTAAAAGATAATCTTTAAAAGTTCCAGGATCTTCAATATCAATGTGTTGAAGAGATACAAATTTCATAAAATGATTAGATTATTCGAATTCAATTCAAGAATTTCAAATAGATACTTATTTATTTTAATCGTCGCCAGTAACGGTATCTTTAACTTTATTGTAACCTGAAGATACTGCCCCTGCTACTGTGTCGTAGGCGTCATTTGCCTTTTCACTAACAGTTGCACAACTTGTAGTAAAAAATAATGATGAAATTAGTATTAATAAGTGTTTTTTTGACATAATCGGGATTATGAAAAAATCATGTTAAAAGTCAATTTATTTAAACTAAAAATTAAAATATATTAAAATATGAATGTTTGATGAGGAAGAGCCTATAAAAAAACCGAAGCCATTAGATTTGGATGACTTGAGTGTTGAGGAAATTGAGGTAATGATTAATGATCATAAATTTGAAATCAGTAACCTCGAAGCGTTGTTAAAGAAGAAAAAAGATAAACTAAAGTTAGCTGATGCCTTTTTCAAAAAAAATTAACATCCCTCTATTAGAATTAGGTCACTTTTTGTACTTTTTTGTCTTATTTCCATAGCTTTTGAATAATCAATTGACTTATAGCACTTTTTAGCACTTTCAAAGCTTTCAAATTCTACGACCGTAGTTCGATCAACAGGCCACTCTCCTTCGACAACTTCAAATTTGCCGCCCCTTATTATGTACTTTCCTCCATATTTCTTCATCACTTCTGTGGATAAAACAGGATATTTTTGAAATAATTCGGGGTCATGTATGGAAACCCGAACAATAATGTATCCTTTTTTCATAATTGGAAAATAAGTTAATACTTTTAAACAGAGTTATCCACAGTAATTTGATAGGTGTCTAGTTTATTTATAAATATGTGATAATTTCACTTTTGATTTAAGTACATAAAAACTAAATATATCAAGTTTTTTTTTTATTTTGTTCTTTTTAAAACAAAACTCTCAATTTGCATATGTAATTATTGAGAAAAAATATTAATCTTTTAAAAGTTATGCACAGGCAATTATTTTCTTTATTGAAGTTTATATTTTATGTTATTTTTCAGTCTTTTTTTATAATAAATTTGTTATATTCCGATCACCTCACAGCAAAAGTTACTGGATTTGTTGATGCAACTAGTCCAATTCACGTGTTTGGATATGATAGGAAATATTTCTTCGAAAAGAACTCTGCACCATTATTTATCGTCATTGAGCCAGATATAAACAAATTTAATAAAATTAATTTAAAGGCATTTCCTCATATAAATATTGGCTTATTTGTTTTTCAAGACACCGACGGAGATGGGAAATTCACAACAAATTTTAAAGGACAGCCTTTAGAACCATTTGGCTTTTCTCTAAATCCTAACTATAAATTTGAAGACGTTGTCTTTGAAAATATAGTTTTTGATATGACTAAGTTTACTCAAGTTGAAATTCAACTTAAACAATAATATTCAATATTTTTTTTACCGCTTCACTTAGAGAAATCTTAGATGTATCAATTTCTAAATCTGGATTTACTGGTTTTTCATACACACTGTCAATACCTGTAAAATTTGGTATTTTTCCTTGCCTTGCTTTTTTATACAAACCCTTAGGGTCTCTTTTTTCAGCTACTTTTAAGGGAGTGGAAATAAAAATTTCTTTGAAATCACTTTTTTCAAAAAGTGATCGAGCCATTTCTCTTTCTAATCTAAATGGCGATATAAAAGCAGTAATGACTATAAGTCCAGCATCACACATAAGCTTAGCAACCTCTGCTACTCTTCTTATGTTTTCTACTCGATCCTTATCTGTAAAACCTAAATCTTTATTTAATCCATATCTAATATTGTCTCCATCAAGAATGTAGGTTTTTTTACCTTGAGAGTATAATTTTTTTTCAAGTTCATTAGCCAAAGTAGACTTTCCAGAGCCAGACAGGCCGGTCATCCAAAGTACTTGACCCTTATGTCCATTAATTTTCTCTCTAAGATTTTTATTTATGGATAAATTTTGAAGTTGGATATTTTGGGATCTTCGTAGAGCAAAATTTATCATACCCATCCCAATAGTTTGATTGCTTATAGGGTCAATAATTATTAAAGAACCTAGAGTTTTATTTTCTTTAAAAGTTGAATAGGGAATGTCTTTATTGAAGGAGACAGAAATTTCTGCAACATCATTAAGTTTTAATTCATCCCCGCTATCAAATTCAAGTGTATTAACATTATATATTTTTTTAATACTCATAATTTTAATGCTGGTAGCTATATTATGAATTTTAGCTAAATACGTTCTTCCATTAAAACATTTCTCCTCTGACATCCAAATAACATTCAAATTAAATTGATCAGCCATTTCTATGACAGATTTTTTTGAACAAAAAACATCTCCTCTCGAAGTATCTATCTCTTTATTTAAAGTAAGGGTAACACTTTGCTTAAAACCCGCAGATTTTATTAATTTTTCTCCAATCAGAATATCTTTTACTTTAGCTTTTTGATTAGATGGAAGAGATATTAGTTCATCGCCTTTTTTAATTTTCCCACCAGTAATAGTTCCAGAATATCCCCTAAAATTTAAATCAGGTCGATTAACTCTCTGTACAGGAAATATAAAACCGTCTTTATTAGTGATTTGAGATTTTGTAGTTTCTAAATAATCAAATAAAGTTTTATCAGAATACCATTTCATATTTTTCGATTTTTTATGAATGTTATCTCCTTTAAGAGCCGATATAGGTATGCTTTTAATTTTTTTAAAATTTAATTTTTTTGAAAATGAAATGTATTCAGAACTTAACTTTTCATAAATATTTTTATCATAGTCAATTAAATCCATTTTATTAATTGCTAAGACAATATTTTGAATTCCAAGCAGAGAAACGATAAAAGAATGTCTCTTCGTCTGTGTGAGTATACCATTCCGAGCATCAACTAGTAAGATAGCCATATCAGCTGTTGAAGCGCCGGTTGCCATATTTCTAGTGTATTGTTCGTGTCCAGGTGTATCTGCAACAATGAACTTTCTTTTACTACTAGAGAAAAATCGATAAGCAACATCAATCGTAATACCTTGTTCTCTTTCAGCTGATAAACCATCAACTAGTAATGCAAAATCAATATCCTCACCTTGGGTTCCATATTTTTTTGAGTCATTTTTTAAAGAGGCAACTTGATCATCAAAGATCATCTGAGATTCATAAAGCATTCTTCCAATGAGTGTACTTTTTCCATCATCAACAGATCCACAGGTAATAAATCTCAATAAGTCAAGAGAGGCTTGATTTTTTAAATACGCGCTTATGGCATTTGATTTAAACATTTAAAAATATCCATCAATTTTTTTCATTTCCATAGAACTACCGGAGTCTGAGTCGATAGCCCTTCCTTGTCTTTCAGATGTCTTAGACTTCAGGAGCTCGAGTACAATATCTTCAAGTGTATTTGCATCTGACTCAATGGCGCCAGTTAAGGGATAGCACCCAAGAGTTCTGAATCTAATTTTTTTTAATACTATCTTTTCATTGGATTGTAGATTAAATCGATCATCGTCGATCATAACAATCATTCCATCTCTAATAACCACGGGTCTAACTTTTGCAAAATATAAGGGAACAATTGGAATTTGTTCTTGGTAAATATATTGCCAAATATCTAGCTCTGTCCAGTTTGATAATGGAAAAACTCTAGTACTTTCACCCTTATTAACTCTAGAATTATATAAAGACCAAAGTTCAGGACGTTGATTTTTAGGATCCCATTGATGAGAGGGAGTTCTAAATGAAAAAATTCTTTCTTTGGCTCTTGATTTTTCCTCATCTCTTCTAGCGCCTCCAAAAGCAGCATCATACTTATACTTGTTTAAAATTTGCTTTAAGCCTTGTGTCTTCATAATATCGGTATGAACGACGGACCCATGCTCAAAAGGATTAATATTTGATTTAATACCCTCGTGATTTATGTGAGTAATTAACTTCATACCACTATTTTTTGCAATCCAAGTTCTAAATAAATACATTTCACGAAATTTCCACCGAGTATCTACATGTACCAAAGGGAAAGGAGGAAGGCTGGGATAAAAAGCTTTTTGCGCAAGTCTTAACATCACTGAACTATCTTTTCCTATAGAATAAAGCATGACAGGATTTTTAGTTTCACTAACAACCTCTCTTATAATGTGCATACTTTCTGCTTCTAGATCAGAGAGATAGCTGTTTTGAGGTAAGTTAAATTTTTTTAATAATTTTGTATCCCTGATATTTAATTTATTTATTTTAAATAAATAATCAGGAAAATGAATAGGGTGCTTTAATTTATAGTTTACAAGCTTTTCGTTAATCTTTTCTTCAACAAAAGAATTTAGAAGATCAATATCTGGAAAAATAATAATATTTTTTTTCCTAAGCTTTGAAAAGTATTTTAGTCCATCAGATATATCATTAATTTTTTTAGATTTAACTTTTACCCATAATCTTCCGTTACGTCTATCATTAGCAAATAAAAATTTTGTATTATTTACTTCAATATATTGAACAAATAAAATCAGTGATCTTTGTTTTTCAAACTTTTTTATAAAATAATCATGGATTAATTTGTTTACTCGCGACTTGTGTATTTCTAAATAATAATTTAGATTTAGATTTTCTGGAAAAATAGATAACTTTTCCAGCCACCTTTCATAGGACCTCTTTGTTTTAAATAATTTTTGACCTAGAAGAAATTTATAGTGACTATAGGTATCCCATGCGGGATATTTAATTGATGGGTTAATTTTAAAAAATAAAGTATGATTCATTATAATAAACTATCTGTCGTATTTATGGAAAAATACAAAAAATATTTAAAATGTACATAAAAAAAATCCTTTTTTTAATAAAATGCTAAAAAATGACAAAATACGACAATTTGAATTTTACAATGAAATTAGTGTATGTCTTGAGCAATGTTCACAAAAAATAATTGAAATTTATGAGAGTTTTGATGAAAATGTTGAGTATAAAGATGATAAAAGTCCCTTAACTCAGGCAGATTTAGAGTCACACGAACATATATCTGCTTTGCTATCATCTATTTCAAATTATCCCATCATTTCAGAGGAGGGCAATTTAAAGTATACAAATGAGCCTAAATATTGGCTGGTTGATCCTCTAGATGGCACTAAAGAATTTATTAACAAGAATGGAGAATTTACAATCAATATTGCTCTTATCGAAAATAATTATCCTATTCAAGGTTTTGTTTATATTCCTAAAGATAAAACTTTATTTTTTGGGGGGCTTAACAAAGGATCATTTAAGTTAAGCCATAATAATATTAAAGAAATTTTTGTTCAGTCACCTAATGATAAATTAAAGATTGTTACCAGTAGAAGCCATCTTAACGAAACTACAAGAAACTTTTTATCTCAGTTTAATGACTTTGATATTTTACAAGCAGGTAGTTCATTAAAATTTTGTATGATCGCTGAGGGTCTTGCAGATTTATATCCTAGACTTGGACCTACCTCTGAATGGGACACAGCAGCAGCACAGGCAGTGGTAGAGGGAGCTGGAGGCAGTGTTAAAGATCTTAGTGGTGTTAGATTGCAATATTCAAAGAAAGAAATACTCAATCCTCATTTTATTGTTAGAGGAAAAATCTAAATTTATTTACTTGGATTTTTTTCCTTGTATGTCTTTTCTAAACTTATGTCGTCGACTTCAGTGTATAATTGAGTTGTAGATAAAGAGCTATGACCTAATAATTCTTGAATAATTCTCAAATCTCCTCCATTTTTTAACAAATGTGTTGCAAAACTATGTCTTAAAGAATGTGGTGTTGCTGTTTTCGGAAGACCTAAATTAACTCTAGCATTTTTTAAATCCCTTTGAAAAGATGAAGCATTAAGGGGACTCCCTCTGTCTCCAACAAATATCGAAACATTTTTAGGCAATTTATAAGGTATTTCGTTTAGATAATTTTCTATTGAGCTCGCAACAATATCTAGAACCGGCACGGATCTTTCCTTATTTCCTTTTCCCAAAATTGTAAGAGAATTTTTATCAACCAAATGATTCTTAGTAATTGATAAAGCCTCATTTATGCGCAGACCACACCCATATAAAAGATAGAGCAATGCAAGATTTCTTTTTTTAATCCAACTTTTCTTTGAAATTTTTTTTAACTCATTAATTAAAAGTTCTATATCTTCCTCTGATATAGGTTTTGGCAAAGACCTCGGAATTTTTGGATTTTTTAATAGTTGAACTTCACTATAAGCAATTTTATATAAGTCATTTTTAATAGATGAATACTTAAAATAATTCTTAATAGAACTAATAGCCCTTCTTCTAGATCTAGCTGACAAGGGTTTTTTATAAACATTTTCATATTCTCTATTTCCACCAAGGTCTGCTAACCATGCTCTAAATGTTTGTAAATTTAAATCTTTTAAATTGGATAAAGATACGGAATATCCGTTATAGAAATTAAAAAAAATTAAAAAATCGCATACATCAAAACAGTATGATTTATAAGTATTTTCAGAATGTCCTTTTATGTCTTTTAAATGTGTGGCCCATTTATCAAAGTCTTGTATTGAGGATTTATCTATTTTTGACTTTTCTAGCAGTTCAATAAAATTCATTACATTATATTATAAATAAGAATCAAAATTTAAAAATGGATTATTATTACCAAGTCATGCCATTAGGGCAAATTAATGAGGGTTTGACTTATAAGCAATCTTATTCCATCCAGATTGGTTCTATTGTTGAAATACCCCTTAGAAAAAAGAAATCAACTGGGGTAATTATATCTCAAACAAATATCAAAGATCTAAAATTTAATATTAATAAAGTTCTTTCAATAAGTAACGTGCACCAATTTCCTATAAGTGCAGAAAATTTAGATTTCTATAAGTATGTGTCAAAACATTGTTTCATTGATTTAGGTATGATTTTGAAAATGGCAGTGCAGCGTTTTCCTAATACACAATTAAAGAGTTATTATCTTTTTAAAAATAAAATATATGAAACCCAAAAAATTTTAATTAATAAATTAAACCTTTCTAAAAAAGATTGGCAAAAATTATCAGAAGAAAAAAAAATTTCTCAAACTACTAAAAGTTTTATTTTCGATAATATGACACAAAATATTTCATTAAACTCTGATCAAGAAAAAATTTTCAAATCATTTGAATTTAATCAAAAAAATAATTTTCAAGTTCATCTAGTAGATGGTGTTACGGGCTCAGGGAAAACAGAGTTATATTTGAAAGCAGTTGAGTCAAATTTAGACAATGGTAATCAGTCTTTAATACTATTGCCAGAAATAGCCTTAACTGAGGAGTGGTCAAAGAGATTTTTTAAATATTTTGGCTGCCAACCTTTTATATGGCATTCAAAACAATCAAAAATTCAAAAAGCTAGAATAATGAGATCTTTATTATCGGGTGAGCCATGTGTTTTAGTTGGCGCTAGATCATCTGTTTTACTTCCCTTTAAAAATTTAAAATTAATTATATGTGATGAAGAGCATGACTCTTCTTACAAACAAGAGGATGGACCAAAATATCAAGCAAGAGATATGGCTATATATAAAGCAAAATGTTCAAAAGCATTGTGTCTCTTAATAAGCGCATCCCCCTCACTAGAGAGCCTTCATAATTCTAATCAGGATAAATTTAAAATTCATAACCTATCAAATCAATTTCATAAAACTCAATTACCCTTAGTGGAAATTGTTGACATGAACCAATCAAAACCAAGTTCTAAGGCTTGGATTTCAAAACAAGTATTCGATGAAACAAATAAGATCTTAAAACAAAAAGGACAAGTATTATTTTTTCTAAATAGAAGGGGCTATGCTCCATCTAAAATATGTGCAAGTTGTCATACACCAATACAATGTCAAAACTGTGCTGCAAATTTAGTTTATCATAAAAAAATTGATAGGCTTGTTTGTCATCATTGTTCAAATTTTTTTGAACCCGATCAAATATGCAAGATGTGTTCATCAGAAAAATTTGTGTCAATTGGAATAGGATTAGAGAGACTTCAAGAGGAAGTAGCACGTCTTTTTCCCGGATACTCAAATCAACTAATTTCTAGTGATACTTTGAAATCCAAAAAACATAAAAAAGATATCATAGAAAACATATATAATTTAAAGACTAGTCTTTTAATAGGTTCTCAAATAATTGGTAAGTCTTTTCATTTTCCAAATTTAAAATTAGTAAATATAATTGATGCAGACTCAAGTCTATATAGTCCAGATTTTAGGGCTATGGAAAAAACCTACCAACTTTTACAACAAGTTGCAGGTAGGTCTGGTAGAGAGGGGGATAGGGGAAAAGTTTTAATACAAACTTATAGCCCGCAGCATTCAATTTACAATTCACTAAAAAACCAGAGTAGAGATCAATTCATAAAATTAGAACTCCAAAGAAGGGAGGAAAATAACCTTCCTCCCTTTTATAAAATAGCTCAGATTCAATTAATTCATCCTAACGTCTCAGCTTTAAGAGAGGTTTGCCAAGAAATTCTCAATATATCAAAAAATAGTAAACTTGATATTTTAGGCCCTGTTCCCTCATTGATTCCATACAAAATGAGACATTTTCATGAGAATTTCTATTTCAAGGAGAGGTCGTATCAGGCTTTAAGAAAAAAAACTGATATATTAATGTCAAAAATAACGCCTAGATACAGGCGTTTTTTGAATATTGACATTGATCCACTATCAATTGCTTGATGCGTCATTTGTATGATGCCCGTAAGGCTAGTGATGTGATAAAAAATCTTGGTTAACAACACAAAATGAGTAATAAAATCGCATCTAAAAGGTATTCTACTGCCCTATTTGACTCAGTAAAAAATGAAGAATTAGACGCTCTTCTCAAAGACGCTCAAAGTCTGTCGGAGACCATGTCCGATAGTGAAGAATTATCTTCTATTCTTAAATCTCCTCTCACAAAAAATGAGCTGAAATCAAATATTCTCCTAAAAATAATCGATGGACTGCCCTCAGAAAAGATCTTATCAGGTCTTGTTAATACATTAAAAAAAAATAAAAGACTCAATTTATTTGAAAATATTTTATCAGATTTTCAGGATGTTCTTTTTGAAAAAAGAGGATACCAAAAAGCTAAAGTAACAACTTCTCATGCTATTAACGATGAAATTAAAAACAGCATTCAAGAGTTATTACATAACCAGTACGGTTCTAAAATTAATTTAGAGTTCCAAGTAAATAACTCATTACTGGGAGGAATGACTGTCGTGATTGGATCAAAGATGATCGACCTAAGTATTCTTAATCAAGTTTCTAAATTTACCAATAACGTGAAAGGAGACATTTAATGTCAATAAAAGCATCGGAGATCTCTTCGATCATCAGGGATCAAATTAATAACTTTGAAAGCCAAGCAGATATATCAGAAGTAGGAACTGTCCTAAAGGTTGGTGACGGAGTGGCACAAGTATATGGTTTGGACAATGTTCAAGCCGGTGAAATGGTAGAATTCACGGGTGGTGTCCAAGGAATGGCGCTTAACCTAGAAGAAGACAATGTCGGTATCGTTATTTTTGGTGACGATAGAGGTATCAAAGAAGGAGATACTGTTAAAAGAACTCAAAAGATTGTTGAAGTACCCGTTGGTAAAGGTTTGTTAGGAAGAGTTGTCGATGCACTCGGAAATCCTATTGATGGTAAGGGTCCTATTCAAAGCAGTGAGTCAAGTAGAATTGAAGTTAAAGCTCCTGGTATTATTCCAAGACAAAGTGTCAGCGAGCCCATGCAGACAGGGCTTAAAGCGCTTGACTCTCTTGTACCTGTGGGTCGTGGTCAACGTGAATTAATTATTGGAGATAGACAAACTGGAAAAACAGCTGTGGCCATCGATACGATTATAAATCAAAAGGAAATCAACCAATCAGATGATGAGTCTAAAAAACTTTATTGTATCTATGTAGCGATTGGTCAGAAAAGATCTACAGTTGCTCAGGTCGTTAAAACTTTGGAAGAAAATGGGGCGATGGAATACACTATTGTCGTCGCAGCTTCCGCCTCTGACCCAGCACCTCTTCAATTTTTAGCACCTTACGCAGGTTGCTCTATGGGTGAGTTTTTTCGTGACAACGGAATGCACGGTCTAATCGTTTATGATGATTTATCAAAACAAGCAGTTGCATATAGACAAATGTCCTTATTATTAAGAAGACCACCAGGACGTGAAGCGTTCCCAGGTGATGTTTTTTATCTTCACTCTCGTCTTTTAGAAAGAGCAGCTAAAATGAATGATGAAAATGGTGGTGGAAGTTTAACAGCTTTACCTGTTATTGAAACACAAGCAGGTGATGTGTCGGCATTCATTCCAACAAATGTGATATCAATTACTGATGGGCAAATTTTCTTAGAGACAGAATTATTCTTCTCTGGCATCAGACCAGCGATTAATGTTGGTTTATCTGTGAGTCGTGTGGGATCTGCAGCTCAAACTAAAGCTATGAAAAAAGTTGCTGGTAAAATTAAATTAGAACTAGCCCAATACCGTGAAATGGCTGCCTTTTCTCAGTTTGCATCAGACCTAGACGCATCTACTAAACAACTATTGGCAAGGGGTGAAAGATTAACGGAACTATTAAAACAAGATCAATACGTTCCTATGTCTGTAGCTGACCAAGTTTTAAGTTTGTACTCGGGTGTTAGAGGTTTTTTGGATAAAATTGATTTAGCTAAAATCACTGATTTTCAAGTTAAGTTCTTAGAAGGTCTTCGCGCTGATCATGCTGATATTTTTGACGAAATTAACAATACCGGTAATTTTAGTGATGAGTCTGACAAGAAAATTGAAGATTACCTAGAAAAGTTCACCTCTAACTATAGTTAATGCCAAATTTAAAAGAACTTAAGAATAGAATATCTAGTGTGAAATCTACCAAGAAGATTACATCTGCGATGAAGATGGTAGCGGCAAGTAAGTTACGTCGAGCTCAAGAATTAGCAGAGTCATCAAGAGTTTATGCTGACAGCCTGGGTTTTATTCTTTCTTCTTTAGCCGGAAATACTAAAAACAGCTCTGATTTGCCAGAAATTTTGACAGGTAGAGAAAATTCTAAAATTAGCCTTTTAATTATTAATTCCTCTGACCGAGGTTTGTGTGGTGGTTTTAACTCAAATCTTTTCAGAAACGCAAAAAATTGGATTAGTGAACAGCAAGAAAAAGGTAAATCTGTCAAAATTATTACTGTTGGAAAAAAAGCCTCAAGCTTTTATAAAAAAACAGATTTAAATGTAATTGCAAATTTTGATGATTTAAATTCCAATGACAAACAACTTCAAGTTTCAGAAGAAATTAAAAATAAAATTATGGAGCTCTTTAAAAATAATGAAATAGACGAAGTATCTATTTTATTTAATAAGTTTGTCTCTGTAATTACGCAAGAGCCTACATATCAGTCATTAATTCCTCTAAGTAACGAAGAAGCGGACGAAGAAATGACCGATACTAGTAACGCTGTTTTTGAATTTGAACCTGATAAAAATGAACTACTAGAGTATTTGGTTCCAAGAAATTTTTTAACACAAATTTATAGAAGTGTTCTTGAAAGTTCTGCATCGGAGCATGCAGCAAGAATGACTTCTATGGACAACGCAACAAGAAATGCTGGAGATATGATTGATGGGTTGACTTTAACTTACAATCGAACAAGACAAGCTTTCATTACAAAAGAACTTATCGAAATTATTTCGGGAGCAGAAGCTGTTTAGGAAAGGAGCTACAAATGGCAAGTAATAAGGCAGGAAAAGTCACACAGGTATTAGGGGCTGTGGTTGACGTCGCCTTTGAAGGAGAATTACCCCCAATTTTAAATGCGTTATCTACAAAGGTAGGTGATCAAGATTTGATTTTAGAAGTAGCACAACACCTTGGTGAAAATACTGTGCGAACTATTGCTATGGATGCAACAGAAGGCCTTCAAAGAGGTCAGGAAGTTCAAGATAATGGTGACGCCATTTCTGTACCAGTAGGACCTGAAACTTTAGGTCGTATTATGAATGTTATCGGTGAACCTATTGATGAACGAGGTCCAATTGAATCAAAAAAATCTCTTCCAATTCATAGAGCAGCTCCTGATTTTGTTGATCAATCTACTGAAACCGAAGTTCTTGTAACTGGTATTAAAGTTATCGACCTTTTAGCTCCATATTCAAAAGGTGGTAAAATTGGCCTTTTTGGTGGTGCTGGTGTTGGAAAAACTGTTTTAATTATGGAATTAATTAACAACGTGGCTAAAGCGCATGGTGGATATTCTGTTTTTGCTGGAGTGGGTGAAAGAACCCGTGAAGGAAATGATCTTTATCATGAAATGATCGAGTCAGGGGTTATAAACCTTGATGGCGATACCTCTAAAGTGTCACTTGTTTACGGTCAAATGAACGAACCCCCAGGAGCAAGATCTAGAGTTGCTTTATCAGGATTGACTCAAGCAGAATATTTTAGAGATGAGGAAAACCAAGATGTTTTATTTTTCGTGGACAACATCTTCCGTTTTACACAAGCAGGTTCTGAGGTTTCCGCACTCCTTGGGCGTATACCTTCAGCGGTGGGTTATCAACCTACTTTGGCAACAGATATGGGTGCACTTCAGGAAAGAATTACTACTACCAACAAAGGTTCAATTACCTCTGTGCAAGCAATTTATGTTCCTGCCGATGATTTAACTGACCCGGCTCCTGCAACATCATTTTCTCACTTAGATGCAACTACTGTGTTGAACAGATCAATTGCAGAACTTGGAATTTATCCAGCTGTGGACCCGCTAGACTCTACTTCCAGAGTTTTAGAACCGAGAACATTGGGTGATAAGCACTATCAAGTAGCTAGAGATGTTCAAAAAACTCTTCAAACCTATAAAAGTTTGCAAGACATTATTGCGATCTTGGGTATGGATGAATTATCTGAAGAAGATAAATTAGTTGTATCAAGAGCTAGAAAAATTCAAAGATTTTTAAGTCAGCCTTTCTTTGTGGCTGAAGTCTTCACAGGCTCACCAGGAAAGTTTGTTTCTTTAGAGGATACAATTAAAGGTTTTGATGGATTAGTCAAAGGAGACTATGACCATATTCCAGAAGCTGCTTTTTATTTAGTCGGAACAATTGAAGAGGCTTTAGAAAAAGCAAAAAAAATGGCTGAGGAAGCAACTAAGTAAACATGATCAATTTGAAGGTCGTATCTCCTCAAAAAGTCATTTTTGAAAAAGAAGTTGAAATGGCAGTGTTGCCAGGTGCGGAGGGTGATTTTGCTGCAATGCCCAACCATTCTCCGTTCATCAGCTCCCTTCGACCAGGTCAAATGGTAATTATGTCTGCAAACAAAGTAGATGAGAGTTTCTTTGTTTCTGGTGGCTTAGTAATGCTGAAAGAAAAAGTTTGTGAAGTCTTAGTTGATCAAATCGAGTCACTATCTGATGTCAATAGCTCTAACTACCAACAATCCAAAACCTTCCAAGAACTAGAGGGGAATGAAACTGCTCTTGGTACTTTTGAGCAGGTAGTAAACAATCCTCCTTATAAATAGTCTTTAAATTCTATTAATAATTTTTCGTATATAGCCTTTTTAAAAGGAACGATATTGGGTACAAGAAAATTTTGTTTAACCCATTTGTAGTCAGAGAATTCAGGGTGAGTTGTATGAATGTTTATATCTTTATCACTTCCTTTGAACTCATATAAAAACCATTTCTGGCGCTGACCCTTGTACTTACCTTTCCATAGAGTTTTCG
>CACLVL010000010.1 GCA_902610415.1 uncultured Alphaproteobacteria bacterium | reverse complement strand
AGGTTCTAACTTACCTTCAAAAAGATGATTAGATTTGGAGATAGTTTCCATTGAAACGTCTGCATTTTTCTGCTTCTTAAAAGTTTCAAAAAATTCTTTAAGGTTATCTCTTTTAACAATTTCGTCTTGTTCAGCACGCACTATTAAGTCTATTTCCAAATTATTCTTTTTAATAAAATTGTTTATAGAATCCTTATATTCTTGATTTAGTTGATTAATAACTTTGATATCGGTTAAATATCCATTCAAAATTACATTATGTAATTTTAATTGCAGCTCATCACTATATGGAATGTATTGATTTGATATTTCATTCGCATATGAAACTCCATCAGATTTTATGAGGCTGCAATCAATGCCATCTAAAGAGGTACCAGACATGCAACCAAGAGCAATATATTCCATTTGATATCTATAAAATTATGTTAATTATTGTATATGATTGATTATATACAGTTATTTAAAGATAGAAATCTATTCAATCAATGCACTAATGAAATAGAACTCAATAATTTACTCAATAAGAAAAAAATTACTTTTTATATTGGATTTGATGCTACTGCTGATGCCTTACATGCAGGTAGTCTTGTTCAATTGAGAGCAATTAAGACATTAATCAAACATGGCCATCAGGCAATAGTACTATTAGGTGGGGGTACGACAAAAATAGGTGATCCCTCTGGAAAAGATACATCAAGACAAATTTTAACGTATGAAACAATTCAAAAAAATATTGAAAATTTTAAAAGAATATTTGAACATTATTTTAGAGATTTTAAAGAAAATATTAAATTTATAAATAATGATCAATGGCTTGATAAATTAAATTATATAGAGTTATTGAGAGATTTGGGAAGTCAAGTTTCAATCAATCGAATGCTTACATTTGAAAGTGTTAAAGAAAGGCTTAAAAGAGAGCAATCATTATCATTTTTAGAATTTAATTACATGATACTTCAAAGTTATGATTTTCTTCACTTAAATAAAAATGAAAATTGTGAGTTACAAATTGGTGGCTCGGATCAATGGGGCAATATCGTTTTAGGTATGGAAATTATATCAAAAATAAATAAAAAGGACGCTTTTGGTCTTACTACACCTCTTTTAACTTCCTCAACTGGTAAGAAGATGGGTAAGACCGAGCAAGGAGCTGTCTGGATAGATCAAAATAAATACAGTTCTTACGATTTCTATCAGTATTGGAGAAATGTGGATGATAATGATGTTGAAAAACTATTACTTATTTTTAGTGATTTAGATAAAGAAGAAATAAAAATTATAATTAAAGAAGATATCAATAATGCAAAAAAAAAATTAGCGTATTTAGTGACAAAAGATTGCCATTCAGAGAACTCAGCACAAGAGGCTGAAGAAAAAGCAAGATCAATTTTTGAAAATAATTCTTACGATAATATTGATGAAATTAACTTTAAAATAGACTCAAAACTCATAGATACACTAACATCCAATAATACGGTCTCTTCAAAATCTGAAGCAAAAAGGCTAATTGAGGGCGGTGGTTTAAAAATTGACGACGACCAAATTAACAATATCAATCTTACGATTGATAAGTCTTATAATGAAAAAATACTCAAGATTGGCAAAAAAAAATATTTTAAAATTATTGTTAAGTAACCAATATATCCTTTATAGCATCATTAACGAAATTTAAATCATCTTTGGACTTACCTGCTCCAGCATAGTGACCGTAGCTTGATGGAATGATACGTAATTCACCATTTTTAATATTTTTTAATTCAATTTCATTATCCTCTGGAGGGAAGTATAAATCATTTTTACCTGGCATTAAAATGCATCGCGCAGTAATAGAGTTAAGAGCTTTATCAAATTGATTATTAAATTTATTATTTTTGCTAATATCGTGCTCTTGCCAAGTTCTTATCATCGCTAATAAATCGTTTGCATCCTTACGATAATAAATTCTATTCCAAAGTTTATCTAAAACTTCTTTTGCATCTTTATAGCCATCATCGATATATTTTTTTTCCCTAAACCAGTCTTGCCCATGCGCCCATCCAGCCCATACTCTGGCCATTGTTGTTTTTCCATTTTGAGGTTGTTTTTCATAATTTCCAGAATTCCAGTTTGGATCTGAAGTCAGAGCAGCATATACACCCTCTAAAAACACATATGTATGTTCGGTGGTTTTAGCATGACCACACATAGAAATCATATTATCTACCATGTCTGGAAAATATGATACCCACTGAAATGCTTGTTGTCCGCCCATTGACCAACCAATAACTAATTTAATTTTTTCTATGTTGAATATTTCTTTTAAAAGTAAATATTGGGCTTGTACATTGTCATATATTGTAATTAAAGGAAAATTTGGACCATTATATGGCTTTTCTGCGTTACTTGGTGATGAAGAAACACCATTACAAAACATATTTGGAATAATGATAAAATATTTATCAGGGTTGATAGGAAAGTTATTACTAATTAGATATCCTTGTTCGAGGTGTGTCCCTGCATATCTAGTGGGAAATAAAATTACATTTGATTTATCAGAATTAAGATTACCAAAAGCAAGGTAACTCAGTTGTAAATTCACAACTTCACCAGATTTTAATTTGAAATTATCTAATTGATATTTATGAAGTTCTTCTCTATTGATCAATTAAAATAACTTTAGATATTCTTTAATTTCCCAATCAGTAGTGGTTGTATGATATCGGGACCACTCATCATATTTATATCCAATAAAATTATTTATCATTGCTTCAGAAAAAACTTTTTTGGTTAATTTATCCTCTGCAAAAGCATCTACTGCTTCTAATAAGTTTCTTGGTAATGAGGTAACTTCTTTTTTTTCTTTTTCGGTCAAATCATAAAGACTTTTATTAGTTGGTTTTGGTGGCTTCATATTCTTATCAATTCCTTCTGTAACAGCTGCCGCCAATAATGAAAATGTTAAATATGGGTTTTGAGTTAAATCAGATGCCCTATTTTCTATACAATATCTATTTTGGGGTAATCTTATCATAGCTGATCTATTATTACTTCCGTATGTCATATGTGTTGGAGCCCATGTGTGTCGGCCACCATCTAGCCCCTCAACTGTTGGAACAAATCCGTTATAAGAATTAACAGTAGGACATGCTAATGCAGTAATTGCTGCTCCATGTTTAAGTATTCCAGCTACAGCGTTATAAGCTTTACTTGAAAACTTATTTTCATCCTTATAAATATTATTATTTTTCTTTTTTATTGAGGCAACACTATGATTAATGTGAGCCCCTGCTCTCCAATCACTGATTGTTGTCTTCGGCATAAAAGATACAAAATATCCATATTTTTTCGCTATTTCTTTTAGTAGAACTCTTAAAAATACAAACCTATCAGCCATTCCTAATATATCCGTATAACCAAAATCTAATTCATATTGACCATATGCACCTTCCGCAACGACGTCGTGAAGATCCCATTTCAAATCGTTATTTAAAATATCAATGATTTCTTTTAAAAAATGCATACCATCAATTGAATATTCAGAGTCATATCCGAAAGCTTGCCTTCTTAAATCTATAGGATCTCTATCGATTGCCTTTACAGGTTTATCACCCTCCCACTTCATAAGAAAAAATTCTGGCTCAATACCAACAAAAAATTTAAGGTCAGATTTAGCACTTTCCTTTATCTGTTTTTTTAATGTCATTCTTGGACATACATCGTAAGGTTTATCATTCCAATATAAATCTGCAAAAACCCATGCACATGTTTTATCCCATGGACATATGATAAGACTATCTAAATCAGGTAATGGGATTTGATCATTATCTGCAGGTGTTAATTCTGGAACAAAGGAAACAGAATGAACAGCAAACTGAGGACCTTTACCCATACAAAGATCTTCAAAATCAGATAAAGGCATAGGTTTAGTTTTTGGACTTCCTAGAAAGTCTATCCAATTTGAGTAAATATATTTTACGCCTTTCTTTTCTAATTGTTTTTTTAATTGTTTTACTTTTTTTATATCAGGTAAGGCGTCTTTAAAATTTTCAAAATAATCACTCAAAAGAATTTCTCGCTTTCCGATTTAACAAATTGAAATTATAAGACCATAATATAAAATTTCTACTTGTATTTATGAATATAGAATTTTTTAAAAGATCTTGGATGAAATTTTATAAAAGAGGTTTCATAACTGGGTTCTTAGTACTGACTTTTATGTTGGTAATTGATCAGTTTTTACAAAATCCTCTTTTTTTTAGTAAAATAACAAGCATCACGGTTTTTATTTATATTGTCTCAACTATTTTTTTTGCAGCAATATTTTGTGGATTATTAGCTGTAATTTTCGCAGGAGTAGTGACAATTGTTACAAAAAAATAATTAATTTTCTAAACCGTTCAGCCAATTTACTAACTCGAGTTTACGATCATAAAGATCACTGCTCTCTAATTGTTCCAAGTTATGAATAAGTTCGGTAAATTTCTCATCAGTCATTTTATCAAGATAATTTGTTTTCCAGTATGTCATTAAATTACCTATAAAATTGTAAGGAAGCTCAGGGTGATATTGAGTGCAGATTATATTATATTTTTTATGAACAATAGACTGGATAGAAAAATCATTTTCAGATATGACTTTAAAATCATTTGGAATATTTTCAACGCTATCATAATGATGTCCTGGTGCAGTAAATAGATCTTTTTTGTTTCTATAAATGTAATGATCATTTTTTATTTTTATATTATTTGCAAACCCAAATTCAGGTATTGATGATTTAGTAATTTTGCCTCCAAGAACGGTTACAAAAACTTGCAATCCCCAACAGCTGCCCCAAATTGGTTTCCCTAGTTCAACTATTTTAGTAAATATTTCTAATTGTTTTTTGTTATGTGAGTTGTTTTCGTAAATATTACCTAGGCCTCCAGTCCATAAAAAAGCATCAAAATGAGAAAAATCATATTCATTAGTGTCAATTAAATATGACTTAAGAACTGTAGTTGTATATTTTGAGTTATGGTCTTTTATAATCTTCTCAAAAAAAGTGTGTTGGAAAGGACAATTTGCTTTTACATGCTGATCATCATGGTTTTTATCCATACCACTGATAATTAGTAATTTCAAAGAAGTTTATTTATCTCTTGTCCACTTTTTTTTTAAAATTAAATCATAATCACTTTTTGCTACTCTTCTTAAAATAAAATACATAAAGGCAATCCATATTAATGCAGCTAATAATTTATTATCTAGTACAGTTTGGACTATGTTTTGGAAGAGTAGGTTTGTGGTATTGTAATCCATATTTTAAGGCGGGGATTTTTTCCCCGCCTTAATTATAACATTATTTAGTTTTTTTTGCAGTATCTGACTCATGTTTTGCTGCAGCAAATGTAGCAAATATACACAAAGCAATAACAACAAGAGTCCAAAAGATTAGAGTACCTTCACTGTCAGCAGATGTGAAATAAGCGTCAACACCTTCCCAACTATTTTCAGGTCCTGGCCATGAATTCATGATTTCTCCTTCCTCATTCGTTCGTTATTGATAAGCTTTTAAACCAAGCTCAGCACTGTCAATTCCGGCTTTTTGTACCGCATCTGGTACTCTAAGCCATCCCATAGCTTTCATAATAAATGAGAGGCCATATCCCGGAACAAATCCAAGTAAGAACATAACTATTGCTCCTACCAATTGACCTCCAAAGCTAGTCGGTGGAATATCGCCGGATGCAGGGTAACCAGAAGCAAAAAGTCCCATTGCTAATACACCCCAAATACCTGCTACACCGTGAACTGAAATAGCACCAACTGGATCATCAATCTTGAAGATACTGTGTAACAGATTATTCGCAGGAATAATAATTACACCACCAACAAAACCTAATACAAAAGCTAATCCTGGATACCAGACATCTAGACCAGCAGCACACGAGAATATACCTGCAAGTCCTCCAGACATCATCCAAAATGGGTTACCTTTACTCATCCAGAATGCACCGATCATTCCTCCACCAAGACCCATAAGGGTATTGAAAGCAAATGATGAGAGAGTAGCTGGAGCACCATAGATGTTCATCCATCCACCAAACTCTGCACCTCCCCATATCAAACAACCACCGAGGAATCCAAAGAAACCAACAATAATCATTAATAAGCCTATAAATGAAAAACGAAGGTCATGACCTTCAATTTCATTAGCTGTGCCGTCTGCATTATATTTACCAACTCTAGGTCCTAGATTTAGTACTACACCAAATGCAAACCAACCTGCTATCATGTGAACCACACCTGCAGCCCCGACGTCATGATAACCAAATTGGGTTACTAACCATCCATCAGCATGCCAGCCCCATGAAGCTCCGAGTATCCAAGCTCCTGATCCAAGAACTACTGCTAAGAAAACAAAAGAACTAATTCTTATTCTTTCTAGAACAGATCCTGAGAAAATGGATGCAGTTGTGCATGCAAACAATGTAAATGCTGCCCAGAATATACCTGTAGCTTGATCACTTAACATTGGTCCCATTGATACATTCCATGGTGTTCCATAACCCTCAAGGTCTATTGGTGAAAAACCACCTGGAAATGCAAGATAAATATACCAACCAAATAACCAAAAAGTTGGTATCATGAATGCGAATGCTAAAAGATTTTTACAAGCGGAGGATACTGCATTTTTAAAACGCGATGATCCAACCTCATACATCAAGAAGCCGACGTGAATTGCAATCATTAACGCAGTACACCACCAATAAAATGCTTCGGTACTGACATTTGCTTGCATCATCACAAACGATTCAAGTTCTTCAAGTGTCATGTATGACCTCCTTAATTAATTAATAAAAAAGATAAAAAAATTATTTGAGAATCATTTTTATTATCTTTATGTATTTTACTTTTTAATAACTAAATTATAAAATTAATTAAATTTAAAATAAGTTTAAAAATTAAATAGTATCAATGTGTTTTTAGCATATGCAATAAATGCATATTTTATTATTAAAGAGGAGAAAATAAATGGTAACCAATCTTCATCAGTTCGCTAAGAAAAATGGGGTGAAATATTTTTTTGTAAGTTTTGTAGATTTGTTCGGTGTTCTGAGATCAAAATTAGTGCCTGCAACAGCTATAGATGAAATTCAATCAGAGGGAGCAGGATTTGCTGGCTTTGCTACATGGCTAGATATGTCTCCAGCTGACTCAGATATGTTTGGTATGCCTGATGGTGATAGTGTTATCCAACTTCCATGGAATAAGGAAATAGCTTGGGTAGCCTCTGATTTGTATATGGATGGAAAGCCAGTAGAAACATCCCCCAGAATTGCTTTGAAAAGACAAATTGAAAAAGCTGCTAAAAAAAATCTTTATATGAAATCTGGAGTTGAATGCGAATTTTTTTTAGTAAATGCAGATGGAACATCTTTATCAGATGAAAGAGATACGCAAGCAAAACCATGTTACGACTCCTCTGCATTAATGAGGAGATACGATGTTATTACTGAAATATGTGACTCAATGATTTTACTTGGATGGAAACCTTATCAAAATGACCATGAAGATGCGAATGGGCAATTTGAAATGAACTGGGATTTTTCAGATTGTTTAGTTACTGCCGATAGACATGCATTTTTTAAATTTATGGTAAAATCAATTGCTGAAAAACATTCGTTAAGAGCAACTTTCATGCCAAAACCTTTCACAAATTTAACAGGTAATGGATGTCATTGTCATATATCAATCTGGGATAAAGCAGGTAAAAAAAATATATTTTTAGATAAAAAAGATGAATTAGGTTTATCAAAAACTGGTTATAATTTCTTGGGCGGCATAATGGAAAGTGCAGACAAAATGGCTGCTGTTTTTAATCCTACAGTAAACTCTTATAAAAGAATTAATGGAAGTGTCACTACATCAGGTGCAACATGGTCTCCAAGTTCTATAACATGGGCTGGTAACAATAGAACACACATGGTTAGAGTTCCTGGAGCAGGTAGATTTGAATTAAGACTGATGGATGGAGCAACAAATCCATATTTACTTCAAGCAGGCATTCTTCTTTTAGGTTTAGATGGTTTCAATAATAAAAGAGATCCAGGGAAACGATTAGACATTAACATGTACACAGAGGGTCACAAAGCTGGAAAGGTAAAAAAACTTCCTTTAAACCTTCTTGATGCTATTCGCGATTTTGATAAATCAAAAATTATAAGAGCAGGATTTGGTGATGATTTAGTTAATAGTTATGTAAAACTTAAAAATCAAGATTGGGGTACCTTTAATAAACACCTTTCTAGTTGGGAGAGAGAGACGACTCTAGACTGTTAAACGAATGACTCCAGAGGTATTACAAGAAAAATTTCTTGATTGGCAATGTCAATCTAGAATTCAAGCTTTTAGGACACAAAGTGGTAGACCCAATTCTTCTATGGCCCCGATATTACTTGATAAGAAAGGTAATGAACTCCTAAGAATTATTGTTGTAATATCTGAAAATGATCCAGTAAACACTACAAAACTTTTTGAACATACTTTTAAACGAACATACGATCCTGCTGACAGATTTGATAAGATGAATAAATTTTTATCTTCTGAATATTTTATGGATAAAGATAAATTTTCGGACTCTTTGTTTGCTACTTTCCCCAAGAGCTCAAGTATTTCCAAAAAAGTAGTAAAAGAAGGGTCGTGTATCCTTGATTTTATTCACTTATCGACAAATTATAGATTATTATGCTCTCCCTTTATTCTCGATAAAAATGAAGAACATTGGGAAAATATTTTCTGGCATAATAAAAATTTTAATCCAGGATTGGGCAATGACATCGATGTAATAAAATTTATTCCAAACTGGAAAAAGTCAAAGTTAATTAGGATTAAAGATTAAATATTTTAGCTTTAGGGGGACTAAAGCCCCCTAATTTAATAAACTTATTCGACTAACTTAAAGTTTTCACCTTTAGCATAGGTTCTTTTTAATTGAACCAATGGATGATTGGGTGACATTTGAAATTTAACAAGTAACTCTCTTGCCAACATATCTCTGTCTTGTTGGTTTTTTGGAAGTTTAATTTTTTTAGGAAGGGTGATCCAAGCATTTGCGTTTCTGTCAAATACAGCGGGTGTGTCTCCCTCAAAACCCATATGAATATCTTCTAACCAGTTTAAATCATCCCATCCCATAATTTCAATGTATTGCTTTAGGAAAGGAGTTAGGTGTTTGTAATCGGGAATTAAGTTTACATCGTAGCGATAACCGATATGTTGACCGATCATTTTTTCTCTTGATGTTTTAATTTCTTTATCTTTTAGCTTAGCCCCACCTACAACTTGGTAACCTTTTGGTTTAGAGGATTTTTTAGCAGTTTTTTTTGATTTTGCTGTTGATGTTTTCTTTTTAACCATTTTTGTCTCCTAGATTGAGTGGTAGTTATCGACACCCACAGTCAGATCTGTTCCAGCTAAAGGTACTTTAGCCATTGCTGATGACTCCATTGTTAGTGCTGCTAAGTCTTCTGGTTCAAGAGAGTGGATATTCGTCTTACCACATGCTCTTGCTAACATTTGACACTCAAGAGTCATTGTGCTTAATAGATTATAAACTCTCTCGGCAGCCTCTGTTGGATCTAATCTACTTCTAAGAACAGGATCTTGTGTGGCTACACCGACAGGACACCTACCAGTATGACAGTGATAACAATAACCTGCTTCAACACCCATTTCTTTTTCATAATCTGCTTCAGGAATATCTTTATTACAGTTCAAGGCAACTAAACCAGCTGTCCCAATGGCTATTGCGTCAGCTCCTAAGGCTAAAGCTTTTGCCATGTCAGCACCATCTCTAATACCACCAGCGAAAACTAATGAAATTTCGCCAGTTTTACCCACGTCGTCTAGAGCTCTTCTTGCTTCTCGAATAGCGCCGATACCAGGAATACCAGTATTTGCTGCTGCTATATGAGGACCAGCAGCAGTTGAACCTTCCATGGAGTCTAAAAATATTGAGTCAGGATCGCATTTTGCTGCCATTCGAACATCATCATAAACCCTTGAAGCTCCTAATTTCAACTGAATTGGAACTTGATTGTCAGTTAACTCTCTTAACTCTTGTACTTTAAGAGCTAAGTCATCTGGGCCCATCCAGTCTGGGTGTCTGGCAGGAGATCTTTGATCAATACCAGCGGGTAAAGATCTCATTTCAGCTACTTGGTCTGTTACTTTTTGACCCATTAAGTGGCCGCCCATTCCAACTTTTTGACCTTGTCCAATGAATACTTCAATTGCATCAGCTAGTTGAGCATGATGCGGATTAAAACCATATCTTGATTGAATACATTGATAGTACCATTTGTGAGAATATCTTCTTTCATCAGGTATCATTCCGCCTTCTCCAGAGCAAGTAGCACTTCCTGCCATTGATGACCCTCTTGCTAAAGCAGTTTTTGCTTCATAAGAAAGAGCACCAAAACTCATACTTGTTATGTAAACGGGAATATCAAGTTTAATAGGATTTTTTGCTCTAGGGCCTATGATAGTCTCGGTTAAACATTTCTCTCTGTAACCTTCGATAACAAATCGGGTTAATGTTCCAGGTAAAAATACTAAATCATCCCAGTGAGGAATTTTTTTCATTAAGGCCATGCCACGCATACGATAACGACCTAGTTGTGATTTGATGTGAATATCGTCCATTACCTCTGGGGTAAAGATTGAGTTTTGTCCTAATAATTGTGTATTACGTTTTGCCATTAGCCTAATATTCCTTTCTTTTCTGCTGGCTCTAGATTGTCATAATTCCAAAGCATTCTACCTGCAACGTATTTTTTAAATTTAGATGCTGGAACCTTGCAATCAATCTCAGCATTTTTGATTTTTTGTTCTAGCCATCTAACCTCATGTTCATTCATTTCACCAGGAACGCAGTCAGTTCCTAAGGAATGAGGTTCTCCTCCAACAAAAATGATACCATCATACATAGAGTCACCCATGTTTGCGTTTACATCACCACAAACAATAATTCTACCTCTTTGCATCATAAATCCAGTGTAAGCACCGGCATTACCACCGATTAAAATAGTCCCACCTTTCATATCAATTCCAGTTCTTGCGCCAGCGTCACCTTTAACAATTAAGTCTCCACCTCTTAAAGCGGCTCCAAAACAAGATCCAGCGTTATTTTCAACAACAACTTTTCCTGACATCATATTTTCTGCACAAGACCATCCAACCCTTCCGTTAACTCTGACAGTTGGGCCATCAATACATCCAATACCGAAGTAGCCTAAGCTTCCTTCAAAAATCAAGTTAAGCTTATTTAGTATCCCAACTCCAAGAGAGTGTTTAGCTCCTGGATTTTTAATTACTATAGATCCATATCCTTTTCGAATTGAGTCTCTAATTTTTTGATTTAATTCGTGAGCGTTAATCCCTTCACAGTCAATAGAAGTTCTCTTATTAAAATCAACCTCGTGGTTTCCATAATAGGTGTAATTCTCTTCTTCGGTTACCTCAAAAAAGAGTTTTTGGGATCTACCTGATAAATTTTCATCATCAAAAGCAGATGTTTTTTTTGTTAAGCCTGCCATACTTTCACCTCCGCTTCATAAGGGTCATAAGTTTTAATTTCGTGAGGAAAAATATTCCTAATAGCAACTTCCTCTGATGCACATGCTACGATATCTTTGCTTTCATAGATTACCATTGGCTTTGCAGCCATGTGATCTTTGGCCATTCCAAGTTGATCTTTCGTAGCTACAACATATGTAAAGACTCCATCTAGTTCGTCTAAACTGTCATGCATCGCTTTTTCAAGTTCAATCCCATTGGCCATTTTATCAGCTATATAAACTGCAATTATCTCAGAGTCACAGTTTGAATTAAATCTATAACCTTTTCTTTCAAGTATCCTTCTGTTACCCCAATAGTTTGTCAATTGGCCGTTGTGAACAACTGATACATCTTCAAAAGGAAAAGCCCAGTAAGGGTGAGCAGATTTTATGTCAACGTCCGACTCTGTAGCCATTCTTGTATGACCTATGCCATGAGTACCCATAAACTTATTTAGACCGTACTGGTCTGAAACAGTTGTAGCATCCCCTAAATCTTTTATAAGTTCAAGACCTTTACCTATTGATAATATCTCTGTTTTTTCGACTGTCTCAATTTCTGTTGCTAAATCTGTAAGATCACCTTTAAAATCAAATATATATCGAAAAGCGTATGGAGTGCTGGAGCTTTGTTTTGTTACTTTCGCACCATGTTTTTTTAAAATAGCATCGACAGCGTTTTTTCTATTTTTTAAATCAACAGGTGAGTCAACATTTGCATTTACTTTTTCAGCTTCATTTTCAGATATTTTAAATCTCATTACGAAACCTTTTTTGAGTGGTGTCCCATACATAGCGTAACCAGTTGAGTCTGGTCCTCTATGTTTTAGTCCTTGTAACATAAGGCCCATCTGTTCACCTACGTTGACTGTCTTTTTTTTATTTATTACTCCAGCTATTCCACACATACTTTACTCCTATCTATTTTATGGTAAGCAATCCAAGTATTTATCGAGATCCCATTGAGTTGGAGTGGCTAAAAATTCCTCCCACTCATCCCGTTTATACTCCATAAACACTTTCATCATGTCACCAGGTAGCCCTTCTTGAATAACTTTGTCACTTTCTAAACGATCTAAAGCTTCACCTAGTGTCATTGGTAATTTTTCAACTTGCTTACCAGCTTTCATTTGTTCATACATATTCTGTTGTTCTGGTTTTCCAGGATCCATCTTCTCAGAAATACCGTGATCAAATGCTTTCAATAAACCACTGCCCATGAGGTATGGATTATGTGCTGAGTCTACAGAACGGTATTCAAATCTTCCTGGTGCAGATACTCTTAGGCCACAGGTTCTATTTTGGTAACCCCAATCAGCGTAAACTGGTGCCCAAAAACCTGTATCCCACAGTCTTCTATATGAATTCACGGTGGATGATCCTAATGCGGTTAATGCAGGAAGATGTTCCATCACACCCCCAATTGCCTGAAGCCCTATTTTGCCAGGAATTCTCTGATCTTTTCCATCAGGCATAAAGGCATTAGTTCCACCTCTTCTATGATGGAAGACGTTTTCCATACCCGGAATACTTTTGTTTCCACATGGAATGAGCTCATCTTTGCCGCCTTTCCATAAAGAGACGTTTGTATGACAACCAGATGCAGAAACCCCAACGAAAGGTTTGCTAAGAAAACATGCGATTAGGTTAAATTCTCTAGCAACTTGCGCACAAATTTGTCTGTATGTTGACAATCTGTCAGCATTTCTTAAAACATCATCGTAATTAAAGTTTAATTCTAATTGACCAGGTGCATCCTCATGATCACCTTGGATTATATCTAAACCCATAGCTCGAGAGTATTCTATTACTTTCATGTATACGGGTCTTAAAGACTCAAATTGATCAATATGATAACAGTATGGCTTAGAAAAACCAGAACCTGTTGGGCTACCATCTTCGTTCTTAGTTAACCACATCATTTCAGGCTCTGTGCCTGCTCTTAATTCTAATTTATGTTTCTTTTTAAAATCTTCGTGAGCTCTTTTAAGATTACCTCTACAATCAGAAGTTAAGTAACCACCTGGATCGTTTTCTTCTTCTCTGTTTCTAAAACACGTACAAAATACTCGGGCTATTCTTTTATCCCATGGAATTTGTACAAAAGTTTCTGGGTCAGGTATTCCGACTAATTCGTGAGCTTCTGGACCATAACCAATATAATCACCATGCCTATTTGTAAATAAGTTAGCAGTAGCACCATACACTAACTGAAAACCTTTGTTTGCTATGCTTTCCCAGTGATCAGCAGGTACACCTTTACCAACAATCCTTCCCGTTACAGAAATAAATTGATAATAGATATAATCTATACCCAACTTATCAATTTTTTTTCTTACTTGTTTTATATAGTCTTGTCTTTTTTTATCCTTAACGTACGTTTCTAGCGCTGTCATATTATTCCTCCTCTACATCAACTCCAAGGGAACGGGCTTTTCGAAACCGGATGTAACTTCCCTTCTTCGTATCGCGAAAATCTGAAAGGTTCTAGAATTTCAGACTTTCGTCCAAGCAATTCATCAGATACTAAATCACCAACACCAGCCATTTTATATCCGTGGTTTGCGTCTGCTATAATATACACATTTTCTCTATATTGGTCGAATACAGGAAAACGGTCAGGAGTCACACATCCTATACCGCCAGCATTTTGCTTTTTATACTTATTGTGACACCCATCAAATTGCTTCTGGCAAAAAGCCAGAGCAGAAGTCCATTTATCCTCAAAAGACGCTCTTGGCTGAAATTCAAGAGAGTCGTGACCATAAGGGTCTAGTTTAATATCATTTAAAGGTTTAGTTACATCGTATGGAGATGAACCACCTTGAATACCATTTCTATACACATCTGGTTTATAATAAAAACCCCACATTACATTTTCATGAATAACATCACCTGTTTTATTTGAGACTAGCGTTGACTCAGTATCAACATGAATTACAGGATACTCAGTTCCATTTGCTGTTTTATAACTTCGCGGATCAACTTCAAGCTCGCCTTCTTCTAAAGCCATGTATGACCACATAGGTATTTCATTAGTAAAAGATCCATCAGGTTTTTTAATTTTAACAGAGTTTGGTAACTCTAAAATTTCCCAAAACTTTCTTACCCAAGGACCAGCAGCAACAACTAGTTGTGTACACTCAATAGTTCCCTCAGATGTTTCTACTGCTGTTACAGCACCACTACCGTTTGAGGAGATTAAATTATTTGCTTCAACACCCTCAATTACTTTTGCGCCAGATGAAATGGCTAATTTATGAAACCCTTCGATTGCTCCCCTGTTGGCTCCGTAACCAGTCTTTTTTTCATGTAGGACAGATGTTATTCCTTGAGCTTGCCAATCTGGGAGCATGTCCTTCATATATTTTTCGCAGTCACTGGCACCTTCGATAAATTCTGAGTCAAATCCAATTTCTTTTTGTTGGTGATAAACCTCCGACATGCCCTCTTGCATTAATTGTGAATTAATTTGCATGTAACCAACTGGTTTATATGTTAATGCTTCAGCATTTTCATTCCATACATCTACAGAGTGAGCCATTAAACTTCTCATTGCAGGTTGATAGTAGTTATTTCTTACTATGCCACATGCTACACCACTAGCGCCATTTGCAACTTTTGTTTTTTCAATAACAACTACTGAATTTTCTTTTAATTGTCCCTTACTAGATAACTTTTTACATAAATGCCAAGCTGTACTTAAGCCATGTATTCCAGCACCGATTATTAAATATTCACATTTAGACGGTAGACTCATTTTAATTTAATCCTCCAAGATTAACTGTATTTTGAATTGGGATATTAAAAAAAACACATTTTGTTTCAAATAATGAAACAAAATTTCAATAGAAAAGGCTTAATTATCAACAATTAATCTAGAAATTTTAATAGAAGCGTCTTGTAATAAATTAATGTAATTATCCATCGTTTTTGGATTAAGAATATTTTTACTTCCAGATAAAGCGATTCCAGCAAAGGATCTTTTTTCTTTATCTAAGATTGCTACTCCAATACCATAAGAATTTTCAAAAGCCTCACCATGATTTAAGGCATAACCGTTGGCTCTAATCTTTGTTAGTTGTTTTCTTAAATCATTTAAATTGATTATTGTATTATTGGTATGAGGATAAAAATTATAACTTCTATAAATTGTAGAAATTTCGTTTTCAGGTCTATATGCAAGCATTACTTTTCCTAGAGCACAACAATGTGCGTCTAGCCTCATTCTAAAAGTTCTTATTGTTGCATCATCAGTATTATTTGAAATTTTATCAGAGTGAACAATTTGAGATCCCTCTAACATGGCTAAATATGTAATCAAATTTGTTTTACTTGATATATCTTTTAAAATCTCTTTTGATGTCTCTGAAATTGACTGAAGATAATCAGAAGTTTCACCAAATTGAAACGCCTTGTGTCCCATTGTGTAGGTGTTCGAACTGAGATTTTTATGAATATACCCAAGATCACTGAGAACAGATAATAATCTAAAAGTTGTCGTTCTTGAAAGAGTTGCTTTGCGAGAAATATTAGAGGCTTTAAGAGGAAAAATTGATTTAGAGAGTATCTCTAAAATTTTAAATGATTTTTCTAGAGACTTATTTATGTACTTTAAATCCTGCCCCATTTAAAGTTCCTCCTTGTTTCAAATTATGAAACAATAAATTAACACTACAGTTGCATCATCACAACTTAATTCTGACTATTCGGTAGTTATTTTTTCTATAGCTATCTGTATAAAATCTGCATGAAGTAAATTTTTTAATAAGAAAAATTTAAAACTTTGATCCCGGGATCCATCCGGTACCTGCTAATGGTACTCTAGCCATTGCGGCAGCCTCAACAGTTAGAGCACACAAGTCTTCTGGTTCTAAATTATGTAAGCTGTTTTTACCACAAGCTCTTGCAATTGTTTGGGCTTCTAGTGTCATTACCTTTAAATAGTTTGATAGGCGTTTACCTGCTTTAACAGGGTCTAGTCTTTTCATTAATTTAGGATCTTGGGTATTAATTCCAGAAGGATCTTTTCCTTCGTGCCAGTCATCATAAGCGCCTGCAGTTGTACCTAATTTTTTGTAGTCGCTCTCCCATTTTGGATCATTATCTCCAAGTGCTATTAAAGCAGATGAACCAATTGAGACAGCATCAGCGCCTAGGGCCATAGCCTTCGCAACATCTGCGCCATTTCTAATGCCCCCTGATACTATTAACTGAACTTTTCTATGCATATCTAAATCTAAAAGTGCATCAACAGCAGGCCTAATGCATGCTAAAGTGGGTTGACCAACATTTTCAATGAAAACCTCTTGTGTTGCAGCAGTTCCACCTTGCATTCCATCTAAAACAACAACATCTGCTCCTGCTTTTACAGCAAGAGCTGTATCATAGTAAGGTCTAGCCCCTGCAAGTTTAACAAAAATAGGAACTTTCCAACCAGTAATTTCTCTTATCTCGAGAATTTTAATTTCTAAATCATCAGGGCCTGTCCAATCTGGGTGACGGCATGCGGATCTTTGATCAATTCCCTTTGGAAGGGTACGCATTTCAGCAACCCGATCACTAATTTTTTGACCAAGTAGCATTCCTCCACCACCAGGTTTTGCACCTTGTCCAATAACTACCTCGATAGCATCTGCTTTTCTTAAATCTTCTGGATTCATTCCATATCTTGAGGGAAGTAATTGGTAAACTAAATGTTTAGATTGTCCTCTTTCTTCTGGGGTCATCCCCCCATCACCTGTCGTAGTTGAGGTACCTGAAATACTTGCTCCTCTGCCCAGTGCTTCTTTTGCAGGACCGGATAAAGCTCCAAAACTCATACCTGCGATCGTTATAGGAATATCAAGCTCTAATGGATTTTTTGCATGTCTAGTCCCTAAAGTAACATTTGTTGAACATTTCTCTCTATAACCTTCAAGTGGGTATCTAGACATAGACGCTCCTAAAAATAATAAATCATCAAAATGAGGTAGTCTTTTTTTTGAACCACCTCCTCGTATATCATAAATTCCAGTTTCTGCTGCTCTTCTTATTTCTGAGTTTGTGTAATCATCAAAGGTCCATGATTTTCTTGGAATGGTTTTAAATTTTTCAGACATTAATACTCCGATACATTATCTATATTAAAATTATAAAGCTTTCTTGCTGAGCCATACATTTTAAAATTTGTTAATTGATTTTCATCGATACTTGCTTTTTTCAAAAGAGATTTTAGTAGGTCTTGATCTTTTTTATTCATATTTTTTTTTTCACAATCAGCGCCTAAGGATTTAGGTTCTCCTTTGATAAAAATTTTTGCTTCATAAATACTATCTCCTAACGCGTCACCAGCATCTCCACAAATTACTAAGTTCCCTGACTGTGCCATAAACGCAGACATGTGACCTACAGATCCTTTTACAATAATATCGATACCCTTCATAGAAATTCCACAACGAGAACTTGTATCTCCATCAACAATTAATGTTCCACCATGGGCAGTAGCTCCAGCCGACTGAGAAGCATTACCTTTTACGTGAACAGATCCTGACATCATATTCTCAGCCACGCCTGTTCCTACATTACCATTAACTGTTACAGCGGCTTTCATGTTCATCCCTGCGCAGTAATAACCAACATGACCATCGATAATTACATCCATTTCCTCTTTTAAACCTGCACAAATAGCATGATTACCATCTGGATTGATTATTTTAAAACTTCGGTCATTTGATTTTTGATCAAGATTTTGAAGCAAGTCGTTAACTTTTCTCAAAGAGTCTTTTTTAAGATTTAATTTAATCATTTTCCCCAGCTGTATACTAAACCAGGTTCAGGTTCAAAAATTTTTCCTTTGTTAACATTAGGTAAATGAGCCATCGCTTGAAACTCTGAAGCTATGGCAACGTAATCCTTTGTTTCTGCCACAACAGCAGGCTTACAAGCAATTTCATCTCTTACTATAGCTAAACCGTTTTTAGTACCAGAAATGAAAGTATAAAAACCATCTAAATCTTTTAATCCATCAATTAATGTATCTTTTAAAGATTTCTTATTTGATAAACCATTTGAAATATAACCAGCAGCTACTTCTGTGTCGTTTTGAGATTTAATTTCTATTCCCTTTTTTTTTAATGTTCTTCTTAAATTATTATGATTTGAAAGTGAGCCATTATGAACTAGACACTCATCCTCTCCAGTTGAGTACGGATGTGATCCATCTGTTGTAATTGCACTTTCAGTGGCCATTCTTGTATGCCCAATGGCATGAGTACCAGAAAAATTTTTAAGAGAAAAATTATTTACAACATCTCTTGGATTTCCAACCTGTTTAAATATTTCAATTGAACTTCCATAGCCAACTAAATTTAAATTATCATAGCTCTTGATAATACTAATAACCTTTAAAGGTTTTAATGAAGTCTCTAAGACAAAATGATCAGATATAATTTTTATTTTTGCATCTTTAATTTCTTTACTAAGATTTTTTTTTATTTCTTTGATATTGTTTTCGTTATAGCAAATAGAATATTTATATTTCTTTTTTCTTTCAGTTGAATAGATTGCAAATCCAGCACTATCAGGTCCGCGAGTAGACATATTGTTCATCATTCCTGTTAAAAATTTTCCAAGATCTTTATTGTATTTTTTATTCTTTAGGTAAAGACCAACTATTCCACACATCTTTATTATATGGCTTCATAACCATACTCTAAGCATGAGTCAGTTATACTATGATAAAAAGAGCCTCCGAAACTTCTGAGGGCATAAAGATTAAAACAGTCTGGTTTTTCACTAATGAAATCAATAATAATGTTAATTCCATTATAAGTTGTATTAGCACAATTATTTGTTTTAAACATATCGTCGTTGAAGTTTAACGGTGAACCTTTTTTTAATACCTCTTTTGACTTTGAGCCACTGATTTCAATAACTGCTCTAGAGTGAGAGATGTCAGTAATAGCAAAATCATTATAATTAAAAATATAATGAATATCCTTATTGAGGTTTTTATCTCTGGATACAATCAACCATGTATCAGGACCTACCCATAATATCCTAGCGATTTTATCTGAGATAACATTCAAACTTTTAGTTGGTAATTTTAAATTATTAAAACTAACTTCATTTATATCAACACTACTTTTTTTAAATTTAGCAATTTGAAAAATAGATAATTCTTTTACCTCAGAAAGCTTAAGAATGTCGTCTTTATTCTCGAAGTCTCCGAAGAAACCTAGTTTATGATCAAAGTGAAGTGGTGATATATTCTCAATAACAGCCATATTAAGATCTAACTCTTTCTCCATCTGGATCAACATAATGAGAAGAAACAACTTCAACTGGAATTGAAATATCTTTTAATGGGGATACAGCAAAAAGATTTTTTCCTATTTTATTTTTTCCATCTTTTATTATCGCTATTGAAAATGGATTATTATATTCCACACTCCAACAAGATGAAGATACATGACCTAATTTTGGTACAGGAGATGCTACTTTATCATTCTCAACGATATGAGACCCTTCAGGAATCTTAGTTCTTTTATCGAGTGGAACTAAACCAACAATAGTTTGTCTGTCTTCTGATGTAAATGCTTCTTTCGATAGAGATCTTTTACCAATGAAATCTTTTTTCTTACTTACCATTCCATTTAAACCCACATCAAAAGGAACTGCTCTTCCATCTAACTCAGCACCAGCAACGTGGCCCATTTCAATTCTAAGTGTAGACAGTGCTTCAGTTCCATAAGGCTCTATATTAAAAGCTTTACCAACATCCATAATCCTCTTCCACATATGAAGACCAAAATTAGACTCAACGTTTACCTCATAAGCTAACTCTCCGGAGAAAGATATTCGATAAATTCTAGCAAAAATACCATCAATGTTGGTGTCAACTAGTCCCATAAAAGGCAATCCTTCATTAGATAGATCTATATTGGGAAATAATTTTGATAAAAGTTCTCTGGACTTTGGTCCCGCAACAGCGATACCTGACCACTGTTCAGTTGTTGACAAAACATTAACATCTAATTCAGGCCACACGACTTGAAGATAATATTCTAAATGAGAGAGTACATTCGCTGCTTGTGCTGTGGTAGTCGTCATATGAAAATGATTTTCTGATAACCTTGAAGTAGTCCCATCATCAAAAACCATGCCATCTTCTCGAAGCATCACACCGTATCTAGCTTTACCTACAGGTAATTTTAACCAAGCATTTGTGTAAACTCTGTTTAAAAACTCAGGAGCATCTGGACCTTTAATATCTATTTTTCCAAGTGTTGTAACATCACATATTCCAACATTTGATCTAACATTTGCAGCTTCCCTATTTACTGCATCATTCATATTCTCTGACTCTTTAGGATAATATCTAGGTCTTTGCCATAATCCTGCTGCAACAAAAACAGCATTATTTTCTTCATGCCAATTATGAATTGGAGATTTCCTAGTCGGTAAGTAATGGTTTCCAACTTCTCTACCTACAATTGCTCCAATAGTTACAGGGGTATAAGGTGGTCGAAATGTTGTATGACCAACCTCAGGGACAATTTTCTTTTCAATATTTGAGACATACTGAAGACCGTTTAGATTACTAGTTTTACCCTGGTCTCCAGCCATTCCTAATGTTGTATATCTTTTAACGTGTTCAATAGATCTGAAGCCCTCTCTGATAGCTAATTCAACATCGGACACTGCAACATCATTTTGAAAGTCAATGAAACGCTTTGGTGTTTTACCTTGTGGTAAAGGCATACACCATAATCTTTCATGTTTTTCGTATTTTGGTTCTTTTGAATTTGGTGTGTTGGTTACAATATTATTATCTGTAAACTTATTTGATAGATCAAATCCAACTTGAAAACCTTCAGCTAAAGATTGGTTTAGTGTAAATGATCCATTAGCTGCTCCCACTGCACTTTCTCTTTGTCTTTTTTTGTCAGGAACAAAAGCGTCTATTTCTTCATTAAATTTTAATTTATTACCAGCTTGAGATGATAAATGAACTGTTGGAGTCCAACCACCAGACATACAAATGCAATCACAATCAATACTTTCCAAGCTAGTAAAGTTTTCTTTATCTTTATCTAATTCACCAATGACTGCAGATTTAATTTTTAAATGACCTTTTGTATCAGCAATACCAGAGTTGAATCTAATATTGACACCTTTTTGTTTAACTTCCTTAACCAACTCGCCGTTAGAATTATTTCTAGTGTCTAAAATTACAGGGGTAATGTCATTTTTTAAAAATTCTAGGGCAGTTGAATAAGCAGTGTCATTGTTCGTAAAAATAATTGGTTTCTTACCAACCAACGTTTCGTAAACTGTCATATATTCTTTGGCTGCAGATGCTAACAAAATCCCAGGTCTGTCATTATTACCAAAAGAAATTGGTCTTTCTATAGAGCCCGTTGATACGATTACCTCACCAGCTCTTATATAATGTAATCTTTGTCTTGGAGTATATTTAGATGGATTTTCTTGGTGATCGCTGACCCTTTCGATCATCACAGTCATATTATGATCATAGTATCCAAAAACCTGAGATCTTTTTTTCAAAATTACATTGGGCAAACTTTTTAATTGAGCAACGGTATCATTAGCCCACTCTTTACCAGACATGTTTCCAATTGTGACCTCATCGGTAAGAAGCGATCCTCCAAAGTTGGCTTTATCTTCAGCAAGAATGACTCTGGCACCATTTTTTGCAGCTGCTAATGCACTGGCTAAACCAGAGGGGCCAGAGCCAACAACAAGAACATCACAGTGTTCGTAGTTATGTTCGTATCTATCAGGATCAGGTTGTAGTGGAGCCACTCCCATTCCTGCAGCTTTTCTGATGAAAGGTTCATATATTTTCATCCAGAAACTTTTTGGCCACATAAATGTTTTGTAATAAAAACCTGCTGGGAAAAAACGATTAAGCAAATTATTTACTTCCCCTATATCAAATTGCACTGAGGGCCAACAATTTTGACTTTTCGCTTTAAGCCCTTCAACAAGTTCAACTTCGGTTGCAATGATATTGGGTTCTGACTTATTACCTTCATGTAATTGAACCATTGCATTTGGTTCCTCTACTCCAACTCCTAAAAAACCTCTTGGTCGATGATATTTAAAACTTCTTCCAATCAAATGGATACCATTAGATATCAATGCAGATGCTAAAGTATCACCCTCGTATCCATGATAAGTGTGGCCATTAAAAGTAAAATTAATTTTTTTATTTTTATTTATTAAGCCAGTTGAATTTTTTGTTCTATAAGCATTACTCATTTAAAGCCTCGTTCATTTTACATGTATCAAAAATTTCATGAGTAGCAGTGTCTCTAGAAGCCTTAAACCATTGTCTACACCCAGAAACGTGATGCCATAGTTCTGTATGTTTACCTCTAGGATTGTCTCTAAAATATACAAAGTTGTCCCAATCTTCTGTTGAGATTTCTTCACCTAGCGTAGGACGTTTGACAGTAGCGTCTCCACCATAAGAAAATTCATTTTGAGATCGTTTGCCACAATAAGGGCATTTTATTTCTAACATTAATTAACCGATCCAGGGCTTAGGGCCGACACCTTTTTCGTCAATAATTTTACCAGTATGAAAACGTTCTAAATTAAAGTCGGAATTTAATTCATGCACTTTGTCTTGAGCAATTGTATGAGCAAAAACCCATCCTGATGAAGGAGTTGCTTTGAACCCTCCGTAGCACCAGCCACAATTTAAATAAACACCATCTATATGCGTTTTATCTATTATAGGAGAACCATCCATAGACATATCCATAATTCCACCCCAAGTTCTCAGCATTTTCAGTCTGCTAAAGTTTGGAAATACTGCTAATCCGCCTGTGAGAACGTGTTGTATCATAGGCATATTACCTCTTTGGGCATAACTATTATAGCCGTCTAGGTCGCCGCCCATAACCATTTCGCCCTTATCAGACTGGCTACAATAAAAGTGTCCTGCTCCAAAAGTTACAACTTGATGCAGTAATGGTTTGACCGGTTCAGAGACACAAGCTTGTAGCACATGAGCTTCGATTGGTAGTCTCATATTTAACATGTCTGCGAGAAGAGTTGTGCTACCGGCAACACATAGTCCAACTTTTTTTGTTTTAATACTTCCTCTTGATGTTTGAACACCTTCAATTTTTCCGTTATTGACATCAAAACCTGTGACTTCACAATTTTGAATTATATCAACACCCATTGAGTCCGCTTGTCTAGCGTAACCCCAAGCAACAGCATCGTGTCTTGCTGTTCCCCCTCGAGGTTGCATTAGTCCACCATGTATTGGAAAACGACAAGTTTCAGAGAAATCTGCAAATGGGATCATTTGTTTAATTTCATCCCTACTAAGTAGAATTGCATCAATACCATTAAGCCTCATTGAATTACCTCTTCTTGCATAAGCATTCATTTGTGCATCAGAGTGAGCTAGGTTAATAATTCCTCTTGGTGAATACATGACATTATAATTGAGTTCTTGACTAAGTGTTTCCCATAATTTCATTCCAAATTCATAAAAATTGGCATTAGAGTCAAACATGTAATTCGATCGAAGGATCGTTGTATTTCTTCCTACATTACCTCCGCCTATCCAGCCCTTCTCTAAAATAGCAACATTAGTAATGCCGTGCTCTTTTGCGAGATAGTATGCTGTTGCTAGACCGTGACCACCGCCACCTATAATAATTACATCATACTCTTTTTTAGGCTCAGGGTCTTTCCAAGCTACCTCCCAGTCTTGATGGTTAGTGAAAGCATTTTTAACTAAGCTGAAGACAGAATATTTTTGCATGATTCAAATTTACCTATTCGAAAATATATATATAAATTAATAGCTTCAATAATGACGTTCCATAATATGAAACAATATTTTATTTATCCTTTATTCTGTTACCTTAATGACTAAAAAATGGATTGGAAATTTATTTATAATATTTAATATATTCTCAATTCAGGGGAGAATATTTATGACAAAAGTAGCTTTAATTGGTACCGGTCCATGTGGTTTATCATTTCTTAGATCTTTATATCAAGCCAAAAAAAAAGGGGAGAATATACCGGAAGTAGTAGCATTTGATAAACAGTCTGATTGGGGTGGGCTTTGGAATTACAGCTGGAGAACAGGATCTGATGAATACGGTGATCCTATTCCTAATAGTATGTACAGGTATCTATGGTCAAATGGTCCAAAGGAGTGCTTAGAGTTTGCCGATTATTCTTTTGATGAGCATTTTAACAAGCCTATACCCTCCTTCCCTCCAAGAGAAGTTTTAAAAGATTATATTATTGGTAGAGCAGAAAAATCAGAATTAAAAAAAAATGTAAAGTTTAATACTACTGTCACAGGTGTTACTAGTGATGGAGATGCATTTAATGTTTCTTACAAGGATAAGGTTGAAGATAAGATTAGTAGTGAAAGATTTGATAACGTTGTTGTAGCTACAGGTCACTTTTCAGTTCCTTATATACCTGAGTATAAAGGCATGAGTTCTTTTCCTGGAAGAATTATGCACTCACACGACTTTAGGGATGCAGAAGAATTTCGAAATAAAAATGTTGTAGTGTTAGGAAGTAGTTATTCTGCAGAGGATGTTGCCTTACAGTGCCATAAATATGGAGCTAAGTCTGTAACTATTGGTTATAGAAATAATCCCATGGGATTCCATTGGCCAGAAGGAATGAAAGAGGTTCATTATATGGATAGGATCGAAGGCAATAAGGCAATATTTAAAGATGGTACTATTCAAGAGATGGATGCTCTAATTTTGTGTACTGGCTACCTTCATCATTTTCCTTTTTTATCTGAAGAATTAAAATTAAAAACTCATAATAGATTATACCCTCCCAAACTTTACAAAGGTGTTGCTTGGCAAGATAATCCTAATTTGTTTTATTTAGGTATGCAGGACCAGTTTCATACATTTAATATGTTTGATGCTCAAGCTTGGTACGTCAGAGACATCATCATGAATAAAATTTCGCTTCCTTCCAATGATGAAATGGAAAAGGATATTAATAACTGGGTTAGTAAAGAGGAAGCATTAGAAGATGCCCATCAGATGATAGATTTTCAAACAGATTACTGTGTTGATCTTTGCTCATCTATCGACTATCCCAAGATTGATTTTGAGTTAATTCGTAAAAATTTTTATGAATGGGAGGATCACAAAGAGGAAAATATTCTGACTTACAGAGACAAATCCTTTCCCTCACCAGTAACTGGAACAGTTGGACCGTCACACCACACCACATGGTTAGAGGCAATGGACGACTCTATGCAAACATACCTAAAGACTAAATAACTAAAAAATGTCCAATAAAAACCTCAATTTTATTGGATGGATTTTGTTTATTATTTCTGCTGTCGGTTTTATCATATCTAGTATAGGGAGTTTTTGGGCTATGTTTGGAAGTCTCTTTTTTTTTGTAGCATGTTTTGTATTTCTAATACCGTTCTTTAGAAAAGAGAAAAATAAAGATTAAGGAATTTTTCTATCAATACCTTTAGGTATTAGTTTTTCTTTGTCATAAAAGGGAAGGTCTACGATTTCACAATCTGTAAAGTTATCATTGGTAGACTGTACTTTAAGTTTAAAATCTTTCCATTCACCTGGATAATCAAAACGAACATATCCTACATATTTTTCTAATGTAGGAGACCAAGTAGATGCAGATAGATATCCAATTTTTTGTTCGTTAGATGCTAAATAAACTTTTGCTCTGTGTGTAATTTCTTTTTGAGAAGTAATACCAAATAGTCTCTTCCCAAATTTTGTTGATAGAAATTCTAAAGCTTTTTTTCCAATGAAATTTTCCTTTTTTAAATCTACTAGAGAGCCAAGTCCAATTTCATAAGGATTCATCGTAGAGTCAAAATCAGTATTGTTGTCTAAAATACCTGCCTCAATTCTTCTAATATCCATAGACTCAAGTCCATCAAATGTCAGACCCATTGGATATCCTATTTCACAAATAGTATCCCAAATTTTTTTATAATTAGTGTTATTTCCTAAAGTGTAAATTTCAAAACCTAGTTCAGATGTCCACCCTGTTCTTGAGATATATACATCCTGATCAGCTATGTTAAAATATCCAGAGTGATAATATTTGAAGTCATCATTGATTTCACTATTAGTAAGTTTTGAAATTATATCTTTTGAAATTGGGCCTTGAATTTGAATAACACGGGAGTTTGGATCTGAAATAGTAACTTCAAAGTTTTTTTGATGAGCTTTTAGCCACGTCTCAAGTGGCCCATCAGGTTGTACATACCAGAACTTATTTTGCTCCATTCTAAAAAGGACACCGTCTATAAAAATCCCACCATTTTCATAACAGGCAATCGCATATTTGCCCCTTCCAACTTTCATATCTTTGATTTTTCTACAAAATATTTTATCTAAAAATTCTTCTGATTGTGGGCCTTCAATTTGTATAGGTTTTTCTGGAACATCATACATAACAGCTTTTCTTCTCAAATTCCAATAACTATCAGATATTTTATTGCCAACAGATATGGCAAAATATCGATCAGCGTATACTCCATAAGTATTATTCTCTTTGTGATAAAAATTAAAAAAAGGTCCCTTATCAAACCTTTTATCACTAATCGGTAAAGTATTAGATTTATCTAAAAAAACTGAACTCATTTAAACTAAAATATTTAAGATTTTACTCTTGATTTTGTTGGATCATAAAATGGAAATGGAACAACCCTAGCTTTTATTCTTTTTTGATGGCCATCTAACTTTCCAATTTCAACTTCAGTGTCAAGTTCACTATATCTGATATTAATTTTACAAAGTGCAATATTCTTATTTAAAACTGGGGACTTCATACCACTTGTAATGACTCCTATTTGTTCTCTTCCATTATTTGAAGGATGAACACAGTCACCGTGCCCACATATCTCATTACCTTCAATTTCAAGTCCAATTAACTTTTTTTGAGGATTTGCTTTTCTTTCAATCAAGGCTTTTTTTCCAATAAAATTATCTTCTTTGGATTTAAGTGGGACTGTAAAACCAATACCTGCTTCAAAGGGATCTGTCTGATCATCAAATTCATAATTAGCAAATATTAATCCTGACTCAATCCTAACTAAATCTAATGCATCTAACCCCATTGGTACAATTTCAAATTCTTCTCCTGCTTTCATAACTGCATCCCAAACCTCTGTAGCCTTGCTTGGGTGACAAAAAATTTCATATCCTAGTTCACCTGTATATCCAGTTCTTGAGACCATTAAAGGAATTCCATCTAAAGTATTTAACCTAGCAATAGAAAACCTAAACCACTCTAGATTGGTCAATGATGTTTGATGAGGAGGTGTCCAGATTATCTTTTTTAATATTTCTCTACTCTTTGGCCCTTGGACAGAAACATTATGTAAATTATCAGTAGAAGATTTTATCCATACCTTATAGTTGTGTTCCTTTGCTTTTTCTCTTAACCATTCACCACAATACTCATCTCCACAAATCCACCTAAAGTTATCATCAGTCATTTTGAATACTGTACCGTCATCAAGCATACCTCCATGCTCGTAGCACATCGCAGTGTAAACAACTTGGCCAACAGATAATTTTCTGATGTTTCTGGTGCAAGTTATTTGAAGAAGTTCTTCAGCGTCTGGACCTCGCACTTCAAACTTTCTAAGAGCTGATATATCCATAATTATAGCACGCTCTCTGCAAGCTTCATATTCTTGTTGCGCCCCATGATTGTTGTAATTTGACGCTAACCAGAAACCTTTATACTCAACAATATTTTCTGTAAGTTTTGATACTCTTGGGTGAAAACCAGTTTCTTTTGTCAATTTAGGTTCAGAGTCTGCTTTCATTCTAAATGCCATTCCTTTACTAAAAGGTCTATTGGGTCTATAGACTCTAACAAAAATGTCAGTAGGTTTCCATCCATTAGCTGCATCTACGTCGTCTGGACAAGCAGAGGAGACACAAACTAAATTTTTCAGTGCTTTAAACATCACATAGTCTCCTGGTCTAGACCATGGTTCATCAAAAATTAAAGCATTATTTGCATCAATGGATGTGTTGTAAAATAAATTTATAGCATTCCATCCTAATCTTTTTCTCACAGTAAACTTATCTAATACATAATTGAAATTATCTGAGCAATTTGGATGACCAAAATAACCGATATCATCGTAAAATTTTGAAGTACAGGCAGTGCCGAACGTATCATGTCGTCCGACAGTATCTCTGAAGACTTCAACCATTGGCATTTGATTTTCATCGTAATATTTAGAGTGGAGACCTGGCATTGGAAAAGCACTTCCCATTAGATATCTACTATTAGTTGTGTCTATTGAGAGCTCTTGGCCTTTTTGAAGACTCTCTGAGTCGAATGCCATAAAATCAGAACATTGTCTTCCATAAACATCAATTATCTGAATAAAATCTCCCTCTTTGACCTCGTAGGCCATTGCGGTATACCTTTTAACAAAAATTTCTTCAACAGGTTCCATTAAAGGATCTGGTAATAAAAATTCCCCCTCTTCACGTTTTTTATTTCTCTTGACTATTACTCTTAGTTCGGATGCAGGAATATTTTCATGTGTGATTTCACTTTCGCCTGGAGCAGAAATTATACAAACAATTGAGTCATTTGATTTGAACTCTTCAATTGAACCTGAAAGTGAATTTTGTGAAAATACTAAGATGGATTGATTTATAGACTCTACTTCATATCCAAGTTTTTTTAATTTTGTTCTTGCTATTTGAGCTGACTCCTCTTCACTCGTGAGGATTTTTTTTGTTTTTTGACCTTTATGTTCGTTTTTAAGTCCTAATGCCGATAAATTACATTCTCGCTTTGAATTAAAGCATACAACCTCAGCCTGTTGATGACCTTCTAAGTTAATTATTTTAAATTTATCATCTGGTTCTAATTTTAATGTGAGAGAACCACCACCATTTACCAAATAATTTTCTAAGTCGTCACCAAGAGCTGGTAATCCAGGTTCATAAGGTTGAGTAACTCTTGGAATAATCATTCTCTAAGCTAATCCAAGAGCTTTTTTTCTTTCCTCAGCCCATTTTCTCACAATTACATCTACTGAAATAGCCATTAAAGAAACAAATAAACCTAGTGTTAAAGCCACACCAGGACCATCTTGAGCTCTTGATAATGCTCCAAAAATAAGTTGGCCTAAATCTTCAGTTCCAATCAGCGCTCCTAAAATTACCATTTGAAGAGTAAAAACAACTGTTTGATTAACACCAAGCATAATTGTCGGAAAAGCTAATGGAATTTCAATATTTGTCCATCTTTGTATTCTTGAGACACCGGACATGGTGCCTGCTTCATGTAAGGAAAGTGGGACGCTATTTAGACCCCAAACAGTATATCGAGTTGCAGGAACAGTTGCATAAACAATAGCGGCTATTAACACTGAAGTATCAGTAATATTGAACAAGAAGATGACAGGTATTAAATAGACAAAAGATGGAAATGTTTCAAAGAAATCACATACAGAGAGAATAATTTTTGATCCCCTCTCAGTTTGTGCAAATATTGATCCAACTATTATTCCATTGAGAGAAGCCATAATCACAGCGAATGTTGCCATATACATTGTAATTAAAGCTCTGTCCCAATAGTTAGACATAGCAATAAATAACATCATACCCCCAACCAATAAGCTTGTTCTTATGCCACCAATGATATAAGCGATACCCATAGTAAGAGTCAATGTGGCAACTACTGGCATACCTAGATAAGCTTTTTTCATGGGACCTAGAACTTCAGTTAAAAGAAACTTATTGAAAGAATTGAGAGAATAGAAAAAAGTTTCCCAAACCCAATCAACAGCAGCATCAATATAGTGAGCAAAAGTAAAACCTTTTTCAATAGGTATGACGTATAGGTAATTTATTTTATCAAAGTAACCATTTGCTATAAAAGCAACGATTGAAAAAATTAAAATTGAAGTTCCAAAGATGATTAAGAGTTTATATCTTTGAAAAAAAGTTAGATTTTCAAAATAATCAACTTGTTTATTTGCCCATGCTTTTGTAAATCGATCAAGGACAACAGCAATTAAGACGATACAAAAACCTGCTTCTGCAGCTTTACCAATTTTTAAACTATTTAGGGCAATTTTTAAATTTAGACCAAGTCCTTTTGCGCCAACAAAAGACGCAATTACAACCATTGCTAGGCATTGCATGATAACTGTATTGACACCGTTTAAAATATCTCGTCTAGCTGTTGGTATTAAGACTTTAAATAAAAGCTGAGTTTTTGTGCAACCGCTCATAAGTCCCGCTTCTACTACCTCAGGTGAAATTCGTTTTAATCCTAATATGGTATTTCTTATCATTGGTGGGGTAGCTATTACTATAGTGGCTATAGAACCTGCTTGATCACCTAAACCAAATAAAGCAATTATAGGAACTAGATATGCAAATTGAGGCATAGTTTGCATTACATTTAGTACTGGTTGTAAAGCTGTCTCAACTTTTCTGTCAAGATATCCCCATATTCCAAAGGATAGACCCAGTACAAAACAAATTGGTGTTGTAATTAAAACAAAAGAAAGCGTTTGTATAGATGGGACCCAGTTTCCAAAGATAGATACATATAAAGATCCTATTCCTCCAAGTAAAGCCAATCTGATACCACCAAGTTGGAACCCAAGCAAAAAAGCACCGACTGTAGCTGCTGTCCATGGAAGTGCTGGCAATGTCATCCAATCATTATCTTTGAGCCACTCATCACTAACAAAAACATCAATTATTTTGTCACCTCCCAACAAGAGTTCTCTCACAAAAGTAATTAAAAATAATAAACCTTTAGATATAGATTTTGTAAATTCACGAAATGCTGCTTTTTCTTCATACATTTCAAATATGGGGTCCCATACTTTGAGAGGAAACCACTCATATAGAGCTGCATATATGTACTCATTTAACTTAATAGGTATGAAGCCTAATAAAGAGGGAAGTCTCCAAAAATAGTTACCCTCATTATGTGGAACTAAATTGTATAAGAGTAAAAATACAATTAATAAAATACCAAACTGTGCTGGTTTTGAAGATCGAATGAAATTTAAATAATTCTTATCCACCAAACAAAACTTTAATAACTTTAGATGGGTTTATAGAGCCAACAACTGAATTTTTTTCATCAACAACTTTAATAATTTCTTTACTATTTAAAATTTTTTCTGCTACTTTTTCTATAATATCATCTTTTTTAACAGCTATTTCCCCGGAGGCACTTGGATCAGAAGCATCCATGATTGATTCTATCTT
>CACLVL010000009.1 GCA_902610415.1 uncultured Alphaproteobacteria bacterium | reverse complement strand
TACTCCTTTTGTTGAACTAAGTGTGTTGCATTAGGAAATCTTCCAACACCGCCTGAGTGATCAAGGTGAAGGTGAGAATGCAAAACATATCTGATTCCTGCTGGATTAACTCCAATGGAATTAAGTTGATCAATGCAATTTTCAGTTTTTCCCATTATTGGATCGTATGCAGCTACAACGGAACCCCAATGAGCATGTTTGTCTTCACTGACTTCTTTTGCATTTCCCCCATCAATTACCACATCACCTTTTGGATGCCTTATCAAAAACCATGGGACTGGAATTTCAAAATCCTCATTAGATTGGTTCATCTTAATATATTTCATTTTAGTTTTTAGTGTTCCGGTCTGAAACATATAGAGCCTCATGTCAGTAGAGACTTGAGAGTTTGTTAAGTGGCTATATTCTTTTTTTGAGTCTTCAATTGCCTCTTTAATGGAATATTCTTTAACTTTTTGATCAGTTTGTTTATTTGTAATAATTTTATCAAATTGATCTAAATCAGATTTTTTGTAAGTTTCGCTTAATTTTTTTTCCATCTACTTAAATTCTATCTCAATAAATTTATAAATAAAATCATTGTTATTATATACATTATGGTTAATTCCCTTTTCTCTAAAGTAAGATCCACCTTTTGCTAGTTTCGAAATCGTTTCCTCTCCATCATGATTTACAATTTTAAGTTCCCCATCTAATAAGGGCACTACTACATAATCGTATTGATGAATGTGCTGACCAGTTGAGTCCCCAACTTCAAAAGACCATTCTGTGACTCTAGTTTTGTTGTTATCTATCATGACATTGGCTTTAGCCATGTCGTTAGATATTTCTACAAGGTACGCTCTCAGCTTTTTCAGCTTTAAGAGCTTCGGCAGCTTTTGTTGCTTTTTCAACTGAATCAAAAACAAGTTCAGGAAAAAGAACAAAAGGTTTTGCTCTATCAGCGCTGAGCTGCCCAACACACCAGGTCTTACCAGGCTCGACACACATAACCATATATGTTCCAGGAATAGGGCCATAATGTCTGTTGTTTAAAGCAAAGAGGCATTCTGCCATATCATTTAATTTATCTACATCTAAATTTTGGAGTGCTTTTTTTTCTAACTCATTTAACGGAGTGTCCAGAGCACCAAGTGTCTCTTTTCCCCATGGGATCTCCTGCATATTTTGTTTTTTCATAGTTTAAGGTAAAGGACCGTCCTTTAAAAATCCTTTGAGCGTATTTTCCATAATTCTAGAGACATTATTATTATAATTATTATGTGAGAGACTTCCACACCAAGCCAAGGAACCTGGTGCAAACATTGCACCATTATTAGGTGTTTTATAGTAAATCATATCAGCTCTAACCATTGGATTTTCATGACCACCACCATAGTAACCCCGAACAGCAAAGTGTATTTCCTCATTTACTTGCAACATCATATTAGAGTGATCTTGTGAACGAGCCAAATAATATGCATTATGTGGGGTTCCAAACTCTAAGTCGTACCTGTCTAACTCCAAACCGGCAGCTCCTCCACCAACTAAACCAAAATCACCAATCACCTCATCTGCTCCTATCCCCTCAAAAATCCAAGAACATTCAGGCTTAAAACTATCTTCCTCTCTTTTGTAGTATGAGGAAACATCAAATCCATAAGATGTAAAGGTCAAACCACAAACTTTAGAAGGTATTCTTCCTCGAGCTCTCCACATACCACCGTATTTACCATCAAAAGCATTATTATATTCGCCTGGGTTAGAAGTCCATGCTCTTGTGCCAGCTTCACCTTTTCGAACTTCAGTAATATTAGGGTTGTCAGGATGATATTCACTAATCCAATAAAATCCATCAGAACCTAAATAGAAACATCTACCACCTTGCATTTGATAGGACTCTAAAGCGTCCATATATTTTTCAGATGAATACTCTGGGTGACTTCCTGTCATTACAACTTTATATCGATTTAATAAGTTTATGCCCTCATGTTCCAAATCCTCATCTGTAAGAACATCGAAATCGAAACCTTTTTCCTCAAGCCAGTCAGTAAGATGTAAGTCAGCATTAAGTTGCCATAACGATGGAGAAAGCCAATGTCTGTATTTGGGTCTCATATTAAGGATCGGTCTGAGCCTCGATGATATAGATACACCGTGTCCATCTGAGTGAAGTGAATAGGTTGATAGTCCGTATTCTCTGTGTTCATTTAAATATAAATCTGCAGGCTCTAGTACAGGAACCTTACCTGCTAATAATTGTGCAACAACAGAGTTGGTTCCAAGATTATCATTGGAGTAAGCCATGTAGCTATTAGTAGGTAACAGAAATAAAGTTTTTGCAGTTGCTGTTCCTTTAGGAGGTTTAACACAAAATGGAATGTAATCTTCATTTTCTGATTCCTCTCTTCCATCAACTCTAAGTCTTGCAGCATAAACTCCACTTTTTAATCCTTCAGGTACTTTTAGAGTAAAATCTACATCCCATCTCGCATCGTCTATATCATCATCGTGAAAATGAATTGCACCATACTCTTCAGGTTTATGATGGAAAACCATTTCATCTGCTGTCCAGTTATGTCCAGTCATACCTCTGTTTGGCATATTAATTATAAATCCATGATGGTTATTTGGCGATGTATCAACGATCTTTGTTGAGGCAATACTTTTACCAATATTTGCGTGAAAATCCCAAGCCCCGACAACTGTTGACCTGACAGTCGTATTACATTCATCATAACTTGAAGCAAGTGTTTCTATTTCAGCCTTCGATAAGGCAATATTAGACAATCTAGGTCTATCTATCTTGCCGTTAAAAGTCTTTGTTTGCTCAGGTAGTTCAATTGGAGAAGTTACTTCTTTGAAATGTCCGCCAGAAATATGTCGACCTGATCTATTGTTGAGAGTTGTGGCAGCAAGTAGAAGAGGAGCATCATTAGCGGCAGGTAAAACTGAGCTAGTAGTTTCGATAATAGCTGAAGTTTCTTCTATTGGATTCAAAATAGCCATGCCTAAACCCCCATTAGTAGATGTAACTCTTGGTTCTTGGTGAAGAGTTAATCTCCTTGATTGTGCATCAAATGTTGCGATGACTAGATACCAAACCTTTCTCAAAAGCTTTTTTTCTGAAGAAATAGTAACAACCTGAGACCCATCACCAATTTCTACAGACAAACAACCTTCATCATTAACGAAAAGACCGTAACCTTTTTTCTCTTCCTCATTAAATTTGGTAAAAATTCCTTGTCTCCCTTTGTCTGGGGTAGTTGGGAAAATGTAAGCCTGCATTGTAAAGCTCTCTAAATTTAAATTATCGTGTTGAGGCATGATGATATATGATCCACCATGTATTCTCTGATTTTTACCTTGATAAGTTCCATTACAAGCAGCGTCTATTTCAGCTTCTTTATATCCTGGGCCTTCAGGATTTGTATCACCATGTATGAGGCGGACTAATTGAACTTCATAACTATCATTGTATTCAGCATTAATATAAAATTTTACCTCTTCACCAGGGTGAGCTGAGTACTTGTCACTATATCCTGTAATTTTTAACATTATTCTTCCCCGCTATACTCCTCAAGCAGTCTATTAATTCTTTTTAAAAAAATTGCATGTTCACATGCCTCTTCTGATGAATAAGAGTCTTCAGTAATTTCAACAGGCTCACCTCTTACGCCAGTTGTTATGCCAACCCTATAATCTTCGTGTCTTCTTAGACAGACTGTTACAAAACCATTTTCTTTACTACCCCTTCTTAACTTATCTAAAAGTGTCTGAAGATCTTGGCTATGCTGAATGATTCCGTGATCTCGAGTTGCGGCTCTTCCAATTGGAGTTGCTCTGTGCTCTTCAATTAAAGATTTTAATTTTTGAGGATCTCTTAACATTTTCAAAATATATTTCTTTGTAATGAAATTGTCAGTGTGCTTATGTCCTTTATTTAATTGGACGTTTGAAGGGTTCTTATAGCTGTAATCAGACATAACTCTATTTTAGATATACTTCACCTTCCGCACAGTTTTTTGTTCCAAATAATGAAACACAATACGAAAAATTCATATTCCTCCTCAATTTAATACAGTTTAGCATCATAATGCATAAACGGAAAGTATTACAGTTGCCACAGCCATACCGATTAATATAAGTGGCCAACCATATCCTCCTCCCATTCTGTCAATATAGTTTCCTTGTTCCTCTACATCGTCAGGTGCCAAAAATTCATCGCCATTTAGTATTGGTTTTTTTGGCAAAGTCGATAAGTCCATTTTATTCGCCAAAAACCAAATTAAAAATATACCTGCTACCCACCAAATTATTTGGTAGGCCCACAGTGAAGGGACCCCCATCACCCAATTATCATAACTTTGATCAGCGTTGCCAAATATTAAATTTCCAAAAATCAAACCTGGGCCGATAGAAAAGAATGCCCAAATTAAAAAGAAAACATAAGCAAGAGACTTTATTTTTTTTCGTGACGGGTGAATGCCCATATGCTGATTTAAAAAACTGTGAAATGACTCTCGGTGGTCTTTATCTGTATCGTTGCTTGAAAATATTGAAGATAAGAAGCATACAATCACGTTAAAAAATAATCCCCACAAGCCAGAATAAATCGTCAGTGGCCATCGACCCCAAGGAAGAGAATTTCCTGTCAGTTTATGACCAAAAGTTTCGGCTAATGTTACAAAACCTAATCCAGTGATGAGTCCAAGTATTGCTCCACCTCTGGTAATCCATTTGAACCAAAGCATTCCAAGTAAAACGGGGAATAATTGAAAACCAAAGGCAATTGCTAATCCACCTAATAATACAAGAGAAGTTTCAAAAAAAGTTGCAAGGTACAGTGAAGCTAAACTTAATAATAACATTGCTAACCTAGCAACTAATAATTCTCTTTTCCATGAGGGGTTGTTATCAATGTATGGTCTGTAAAGATCTCTTGCTACCATGCTACCTGATGTCATTAAAAAAGCAGATAATGTGGATTGAAGAGCAGCGATTATAGCTATTGCTAAAAATCCAACTATGATTGGTGAAAGATTACTAAAGCTCTCAATAAAGACATAAATCAAAGATGATATATTTTGTAAACTTAGCTCTGGAAATATTTGGTTAATGGCAAAACCATTTGAATTAACAATACTGTTAGCTCCAAGAAGATGTGCACCTACTCCCAATAAAGGAGCGAATATAAATAAAAATATTCCAACTACAGCGCCTGACCCCCAAACTTGATAAAAGTAAAATGACCTAGGTGATTTTACTGAATAACTCCACATTGAAAAGGTGGGAGAAAGCACAATACCCATGTAGGAGAGAGTAAAGGACAAAATCATAACTGCTGTCCACGGTCCTCCCAATGGGTTGTTTTTTCCAATACCTGCAACCCACTGAATAACACCAGGGACGTTGAAATACCCTGAAATATCCCCTCCTCCGTAGCCCCCAGTAGTTCCCCAAGCTCCAAATGAAATAAAGCTATTCGCCATAGATAGGTCTTCAAAAAAACTTAAACCTCCGAGATAATTAAATACACCAACACCCAGTGCTAAGAAGAAAACAAAAAATAACCAAGATTGAACAACGCTCACACTTACCATGGGTTTAAACCCACCAGATACTATATAAAATAAGACAACAGCAGTCAGCGCCCACATGGCAGAGTCTCTTGATATTTCTCCTCCACTAATAAACTCAACAACATTGCCTGTGGATCCAATAATTATTCCAAGAAACGGAACAGCAAAAAATAATCCGATTATTAAGACTACAATTCTTAGAGTATTGCTTTGATAATATTTGTAATACATTTCTCCTGGTGTGATAAAATTAAATTTTCTGCTTAACATCCACTGCCTTTTAAAAAACAATATACTTCCAAGAGGTATTGTTATTACAATTGCAGCGGTAGCAAGAAAAGAGTACCCGTCTGCATAAATTAGTGATGGGAAAGATATGATAGTTATCCCTGCAAATGTAGTCACTGTTGCAGAGAAAAAGAATACCCAAGGAGATACGCTTCTGTCTGCTAAATAATAAGCTTCAGGAGTCTTATTTTTTCTAAGAGTTCTGGCTCCCCAAAAAAGACAAAAACTTATATAAAGAACAAGAAAGAAAAAAAACCAATAAAGATTAGCGACCATAACTCAGAATTGAATTAAGAGTTGTAATCAGTCTTTTCCTGGATAATTCTGAGTGCCTCTAATAAATATACTCTAAAGACTTCATGGTTTTCACTCATTGGAAAATGACCAATATCTCTCATCTCAATATAAACTCCTCCCTTAATTTGTCTGGCTGTGTCTTCTGTCGCTTCAGGAGGGGTAAGATAATCATAAGTTCCAGTCAACATGATTACTGGACACTTATGACCATCGATATTTTGTAGTTCATCTCTTAAATCATGATCAACTGAGTAAAAATGAAGATCTCCTTTAAAAGCCTCTGATCCTTGAGTGTAGTAATGCCAAGTTAACCATCTGTCCATATCGGGTGATTGAGGGGCCATTAAATCCCAAACTCCACTACCACACACTTGAGCTGCATTGGCATGAGGATGCCTCCACCAATCAATATAAAAACCTGGGGAGTAATGAGCAGCCTCGACAGGAATTACAGCTTTAAACTTATTCGGATATTTCAAAGCTAGTTGAAGAGCCACATTTCCTCCAAAAGAAGAGCCCATAAATATAGGGTTTTCAAGGTCTAGGGCCTTGCAAAGTTCCACAATAAAATTGCAATAATGCTCTGCTGTTAATTTGTATTCCTCTTTCCACCATTCTGTATTATGAGGTGGATCTGATTTACCATGTCTTGGAAGGTCGTATGCAATAACTTGGTAATTTTGAGTTATTTCTTCATCCTCAAGCAATCCTCTCCATTGATGATTGTGGCACCCAGCAGTATGCTGACATACTAATGGGATACCTTTTCCATTTGAAAGATAAAAGACTTTGTATTGTTGTCCATCTACCTCGATGGTGACGTATCTACCTATTGGGTCATGATGTTTTACTGCCATAAATTTTTCCTTTCAATTTTTTTAATCATATTGGAACTCCTGATTGTCTTAACAATTCAAATTGAACAGTAAAGTTTCTAAGGTTTTGCATTAAGACTAAATGATTTCCTTCAATTTTAAGGTCTTCTCTAAATGAAGCTGCGTAGATACCATGAAACATAGGTTTTGGAACTGGCTTTGCAAACTCCCTCCATGTTTGCTCTGATGCCCTTAACGCAAAGTCATAGGGGTCTAAACCTCCAGGGTTAGTATTAATATTTTTTACCTTTCCGTCGTGCATCTCGATAATCACTTTTACACTGCCCATGTCGAATAGGAATGAACAAGTGTAGTATTTTGCCATAGCTTTTATAGTTTCATCTTTTTCAGTCAGCTCTTTGTATTTTTTTGCCCAGGAATTTAAATCTATACTCATGAATTATACCTATTTCTTTTTCCTAGGTGTTTTTGTGGCTTGTTCATCAAATCTCATATGCTTATCCTTTTTAGGATCATCATAATCACCGAGAATGTTTCTGATATTACTTGCCTCACCAGGTGACATACCAATTTCTTTTAAGAGACTATCTAAGAATGGTTGTTGTGCTCTGTATCTAAGAGCAGAATTTACAACGTTATCTGCTAAAGATCCTTTTTTTGAATATCCACCTGAGGTTGCAGATGGATTATCAGTGTTGCCACTTCCTTCAGCCCCATTCCCCTGACTAAAACCAGGTAAACCATTTACATCAACAACTTTAATTGAGTCAATATTTTGCATAGGTCTAACCCATTCTCTGATAATACCCTCAATCTTTTCAGCAAGTTTTTGTCTGAGAGCACTTCTTCTACTTGCATCGCTTCTTGCATTTTCAGCTTCATTTAGTGCTTTTTTGCCTGCTGCTTCAATCTCGTATCTAATCTTTGCAGCCATTGATGCCAGTTTTTCTCTCTCAGCATTTTTGCTCGCGTCTATGACCCCTAGAGCTTTTGCCTTCTCAGCTTGTTCAACATCACGAATGGTGTTGACCTTTTCCTCAGCTTCTACAGCCTTTGCACGCGCATTTTCCTCTTCCATTTTTGTCTTTAAAACTGACTTAGATTTCTCAAGAACTTCCATTTGTTTTTGCTTTTCTTCAATTTCTATTCTTTTTGCCTTTTCAATATCTAAAACTCTTGTTTCTTGCTCTGCAGCAATTTTGAAAGCATCAACATTTTTCTGTTGAGCAGTTTTAGCATTTTTAATTTGCTCTTCAGCCATAATATAAGCCTCTTCAGACTCATATCTTTTTCTAGCCTCTTCTTTTGCTGTTGAAGCTTTTTCCTCAGCGAGTTTAATATCAACTGATCTTTGTTTTTCTAAACGACTAAATTCAACGTCTCTTTCCAATTCAAGAATAGACTTTTCAGTCTCGATATCTTTTTGTTTAATTTCAATGGAAGTTTGTTGTCTAAACTCATTTTGTTCTTTTCTTCTTTTTTCGATTTCTTGAATAAGTTTAGTTTCTTGTAAACTTTTTTCCATCTCAACAAAGTCCTTTTTACTGATCTTAGCAATCTCAATATCTTTTTCTGAGGATATTTCAGCTAGCTCAGACTCTTTGTCTTTCTCTGCTTTTGTTTTTACTGTCTCTGTATTTTCTATGGCTCTTTGTTGTTCGATTTCTCGTTTTTGTTGATACTTTGAAAACTCCTCTTCTTTTTCAATTTCAAGAGTTTGTTTAATAGATTGGAGGTTTTTGTTTCTAATACTGACCTCTGTATCCTTCTCAATATCATTTCTTTTCTTTTTACGTGATTGAGTAAATTCTGTTATTTGAGTTAAACCCTCAGCATCAAATGTATTGGATGGATCAAAAACACCAACAGGTGCTTGGTTGAGAGATGTCAAAGATACAGTCTCTAACTCCAAACCAGTGTGTTTGATTGCCTCTTCAACATGAGTAGCAACTTTTTTAATATACTCAGATCTATTTTCTTGAATTTCATCAAGGCTCATTTTTGCTGCGACTACACCCAATCCATCAACAAATCGACCTTGAACAAGTTCTTTCAAGTGATCAGGCTCTAATGTTCTATTTCCTAATGTTTGCGCGGCTATTGAGACGGCTTCTGTTGTAGGAGCTACTCTGACATAGAATTCTGCAGTTACTTCTGCCCTCATTCTATTTTTTGTTATGAAAGATTTACTTCCATTTCTTTGAACCTCTATACAAAGAGTTTTCATTCCAACTGAAGTTATGTTGTGAATAATAGGTAAAACAAAGGCACCTCCACTAATCACAACTTGTTCGCCTCCCATACCAGTTCTAACAAAAGCTATTTCCTTTGAGGAACGCCTGTACAACCAATGTAGCAAGTAAACTATAATCGCTATTGCTAACGCTATTAAGATTATTACTGCAATAATATCTGCACCACTAGTAATGTTCATACCTATTTATCACCTCCTAAATCGATGTTATTGTCCATTAACTCTCATGTCTTGTATTGCTGCCTTATAAATTATTAAACCAAAAACTATTTTATTTAAAAAGTCTGCTAGATTGTAAATTACATTAACACTGTTTGGGTCAATACCTCCACCTAAATGCTCTATGAAATATCCCATTGGATATATTGCCCATCCAATAGTAATAATAAGTCTATTGGAGAAGAAGACCATTTGTATATTTTCATTGCCACATCTTGCATTTGCTCTTCCCGCCTCTCCAACATATAACTCCCCAAGAATGTACAACCATCCAGCTAACCAAACTATGAAACCTAATGTCTTGCTCATGTAACCTGCTGCACCTAAAAAACCTGCTACAACAAAAACAAGAGTTCCAACTAATAATCTCCAGAACATACCTTGTTTAACTTTAACAACTGACATAAGCATTGCATAAAAAATCAGCACAAGCATAGGAAAGTTAAGAAACCAGTCTATATATCTCAGTAAAGTTGGAGCAGTTCCACTAACTACCCAAAGATTTTTAATAAAGAAATAATGTATTGATGACATTAAGCACACTACAGCTATCATTGTCATTGGTGTATGAAATCTAGAGCTTACTTTGCTGCGCTCAAAAAAGAAAAATAAAGTGGCACCAATCATGCCAACAGAAATTAACCAGAAGGACCCCCCTACAATGTCGTAAGGGAGGAGCATTTTATTCATTACAACTTATTCCTCTCAATTTTATATTACCCGTCCTCGTTTATTAATAATAATTTTTGTTTCATATTTTGAAATAAATATTCATCGCAGAAACAACAAAATCTGTTGATTAAAGTCATTTTATTATATTTGTTCCCTTATATGAGGGGCTCTAGAGTAAAGAGCTACAAGAGGTAAAATAAGAAGACCAAATATAAATTGCTGACCTTCAAAACTCAAACCCAATCCAGCTAAAAATGTACTAATAACTTGCAGAGCAAGAACACCGATCACTGTAAATCCGTATCCTCCATATCCACCGAGCAAGGAAGTTCCTCCGACAGCCACAGCTGCTACTGTTAAAAATAAATATTGATCTCCCACACCTATGAAACCTCCACCACTCCAGCCCAGCAACATTGCTCCTGTGGCTGCGGAAGTAAATCCACTAATAACATAAACACCAACCCAATATGCTCTCTCAGAAATTGATAATCTATCAGCTGATAACCTTTTTCCTCCAACTGCATATAAATTCCTTCCCCACTTAGTGTGTCTAAGACCAACAATTAATAAAATTGAAATTAATATCCAAATTAATATGACTGGAGGTATCGGTAGACCAAAAAATTTTCCATTTAGTGAAGCTAGATTTTTTAACCAGTCTGGTACGACACCAAAAACAGTTCCACCTGTAACAGTAGGAAGTGACACCAATATCTGTACTCCACCTACTACCATGAAGCCAACTCCAAGTGTGACTATAAGTGATTGACCTTGAAGATTAAAACTTATCAAACCATTAAACAATCCAACAATTGTGCCAAAAGCGAGAATTACTATAAAAGCAAGCCATGGAGGGACTCCGAGCGAAATAAGTGACATCAATCCTAAATTAGTTGCACCAATTAAAAATGGTATTGATAAGTCTAGACCACCTAACATCACAACTAACGTCTGACCAATGGTTGCGATACCTAGGAAAGAAGCAAAAACTAACATGGATTTAATATTTTGTAGTGATAAGAAGCCGTCAATTGAAACTGATCCTATTATAAAAAGACCAACTAATACGGCGACTCCTATTATTACACTTTTATTAATGTTTAAAAATTTATACGCAAGGAATGCTAAGATTAAGAAGCCTAAAAGTATGATTGCGGATACGACAGTTCTACCCGAGAAGAACCCAGGTACTAAAAAACAAAGTAGTATAAAAAGTCCTAAAAGAAGAAGAAATCCCGTAACTGCTATCCAGTTCTTTGCAATAAGGTCCCAAAAAAGGCCTCTTTTACTTGTAGTTTCAGTAGTTTCAGGAGGTTGAGATCCATCATCTTTAACAAGTGACCGATACGACCATCTTACTAAGAAAAAATGCCATCCCCATAAAATGATCGCAACAACAGCTACTGAATAAAAAGCAACTTGTATCCAATCGGTTCTATCTACATAGCCCAGAACTGCTGTTCCTATTCCAGCAGCAACAGCGAAAAGAATTCCAAGTCCTTTTAAAAAATTATGAGTTCTTTTCTCCATTTACTAAACTTTTCTATCTTCTGATAGTCCTCCCCATTTTTCAAGTCCTTCTTGAGATTTAAGTTTAATTTTGTAAACACCAAATGCTTGCCATATCAGAGGCGAAATAGCTACTCCAATTGCTGTGATTAAAATCATTTTCCAATAAGGATATCCTATTGCGAAGAACATGGCAGACCAAGTTAATGCTGCAATAGTTAAGATGGCAATGTAAGGTTTGAATCTTGTAAATGATATTTTTGTTCCCATTGTTAGAAAGGTAAAAAATTGAAATACAAATATTGCAAATATAATTAAAGCTACCTCTTTAAGCCAAGTTACATTACTTGTGATAAACTCACCACGTATAGGTCTTGTATAATTAATAGATGATGTATCGCTAACAATTAATTCTGTAATAATCGGGGAATAATACTTACTTCCATCATCAGTAATAATTTTTCCAGAGGGTGAGGCTAAAAAGTAAACAGCAAGTATCGCTAATACACCAAGGAAAATTATAAAAACATTATTTAGATTGATATTGGAGAAAAGAGTTGGTGCTGTGAGTAAAAAAAGTAAAAATAAAATTAGTATTACAGCGTATCCATCTATTCCAAAGAAACTTTGTCTATTTGAATCTATTCCATAGTAAGATATTGCAGCAAACACTACAAAAGAAATCGCAATTGCAAACAATACCAACGTTTGTGTCTTAATTTCTTTTCTAAATTTTGGCATAGCAATTATAACTATGGCCGATGTAAAGAAAACTATTCCTCCTAAAGTTGCTATTGCATAAGCGAGGCCCACCAAAGCACTTGATGAGGATGAAAAATCAGGTAATCCTACTCCAACTCTGAGATACTCGGATGTGAAATACTGAGGAGCGTAATTTAAGATATATTGTAAATTAGTCCCCAAATCAGCGTTGACAAAATAAGCCTCTCTCGTGCCACTCCAAACACATCCAAAGAAAATTACAATCGCTGCAATGATAAAAGATACAGTTGGACCATCTCTATGTTTAACGAGCAAATAAACAAGATAAATCAAGGCTGCTATTCCAATGGCAATAAACATCCAAACTGTAGAATTTCCGCCCTCGGCGCACGCTTTACCTGTGATTAGACAATCACTTCCAGACTCAAGAGCTTTTTCAAAAATCTCAGCATCTTTAGATTTACCTCCAAAGCCTCCAACAGTCCCTCTAGTGACTTGGTCAAATTTCATGTGAATTTGAACAGCAGCAGCACTTAATGTTCCAATAATGAAAAATACAAAAACTGATAAATTTTTAAATGCTTTTTGAATGTAAGGAAGTGCAATAAGTATTAAAAGTGATGCCACCAATACTGCGCCATAAGATAAGTCTGTTACAAAACTTTGAAATCTTTCAAACCTAAAAGTAGATAGTATAAAATTTATTAAATAAATATTGACCGAACCTAATATAGCTCCAAACGCACCGCCTCTTCCACCAATCAAACTTGAACCCCCCAAAACAAGTGCAGTAACAGCCATTAATGTATAAGTAGTGCCCTGAGTTGGATCTCCGGAGCCAATTAAGCCTGTAAATGCGATAGCTGCAAGTGCAGCATATACTCCACCAATAATATGAGCACCAATTCTTACAACATAAATTCTTACTCCGCTTGTGTAAGCAGATTTTTCATCAGACCCCATTAATTTCAAATGTTGCCAATAAGCTGTATGAGTAAGTGCATACCAAATTAGAGTTGAGAAAATTAGAAGTATAAGTGTTGGTTGTATTACTTCAGTTCCTGCACTCCAAGATAACATCCAATCAGGCGCTCTTCCTCCAGGTCTTGGTAAAATAACTAAATTTATTCCAGAGAAGGCAAGAAACATACTTAGTGCAACAATTATTGGTTGAACTCTAATAAAAATTACAATCAGTGCATACAAGAATTGATAAATTACTCCAATTGCAAGAGCACATATGAAATATGCAACTGGCGATTGAATGTAACCAGCAGCATAAAGTTGAATTGTCGTTACATTAATAAAACCAATAAGTGGTCCTATTGATAAATCTACTGTAACTCTACCTGCTAAAGCCAAGGCTGTAAGAGCATAAGTAGCAAGAATAAGAGGTGTTGAAACCATAATAGCTGTTCCAATACCAGAGCCTGAAATAATTTGTGGTCCCCTAATCATTGCAAAAATCATAAGGGCAAAAAATATGAATATTGGGACGATTAAGTATTTCGTTGACTGTGGGTCAGAACCCGGAATTTGAGAGGGTTTTATAGCTGCTACAAGTTGATTAACCATTATATTTAGTCAAAATATACTACTTTGATGCCCCCTCTATCTGACTGCGATCTTCCATGACCTACTTTAAGTTTGTCAGACTCAACAATTTTAATTCTCTTTGAGTTCAAATCAATATTTTTAGTAAAACCATTTTTAAAAGACGTCTTACTCATAAGTGTATTTAAATTATTTTCTATATATTTAGTGTTATGTTTGCCTATTAGGAAATTTTTGTCTTTAAGAAGGCAAACTAGAAAAGGTATATTTGTCTTAATACCCTCAATTTGGGTGCCCTCTAAAAATTTTATTAATTTGGATATTGCGTCTTCTCGAATTAAGTCATGAGATATTATTTTTCCAATCATTGGGTCATAGTAGAAACTAACTTCGTCTCTTTCATCATATCCCCAATCTAATCTGATACCATTTGGAATTTTTGGAAATTTTAATTTTGTAATTTTTCCTGGAGATGGTAAGAAATTTTGAGAGGGATCCTCTGCATAAACTCTACATTCAATTGCATGTCCATAAGTTTTAATTTTGTTCTGATTTAAAAATTTATTTTTTCTATCAAAGGCGAAGTTTATTTGCATGGAAATCAAATCATTGTTTGTCACTAACTCTGTGACCGGATGTTCAACTTGAATTCTGGTATTCATCTCTAAAAAATAATATTTCATTTCTTGAACATCATATATAAACTCAACAGTTCCTGCTCCCTCGTATTTAACATAAGAGGATAATTTGACAGCTGCTTCTGCCATAGTATTAATTAATTCCCTGTCTACTTCTGGCGCGGGGGACTCCTCAATTATCTTTTGATATCTTCTTTGCATGGAACAATCCCTTTCAAAGAGATGAACAGCACCCTTTAACCCAAATCCAAAAACTTGTATTTCTATGTGTCGGGCGTTTGTGATAAATTTCTCAATAAATATATCTCCATTACCAAAAGATTTAGAAGCAAGGTTGCTTGTTTTTTCAATTGCATTCGCAAGGTCTTTGAAATTTTGGACGACACTCATCCCTATCCCTCCTCCTCCAGCACTTGATTTTATTAACAATGGATAACCTATAACTTCACATTTGGTCTTGAGTTGTTCATCGCTTAATTTGTGAACATTATTTATGCCAGGGCATATAGGAATATTGGAATTAAGAGCTAATTCTCTTGCAATATCCTTATTCCCCATTGATTTTATTGATTTTGGTTTTGGGCCAATCCATGTAATACCTCTTTCTATTACCTCTTGAGCAAAAGTGTCATTTTCTGATAAAAAACCAAAACCAGGATGAATAGCATCTACATTTGCTTTTGTAGCAATATCTAAAATCTTATCATAGGAGAGATAACTTTCCTGAGCTTTACTAGGTCCTATATAATAAGACTCATCGGATAATCTTACATGCTTTGAGTTCTTGTCTGCATCTGAATAAACGGCTACAGATTTGTGACCTAATACTTTACAACTTTTAATAATTCTATTTGCTATTTCACCACGATTAGCAATTAAAATTTTTTTCATTTCTTATCAACAATATAAGGCATTTTAGTATGATTACCGTTAGAAGTTTTTTGAGGTATTTTTTTATCAGAGGAAATTTTTTCTCTGAGAGCTTTTAGGATTTCTACTGCATTAGGAGTATCAGAATGAACACAAATTGTTTCACATCCTACAACCACATCATTTCCTTGAACAGTCTCAACTTTATTTTCATTCATTGCTCTTAGGCAACGCTCTACAGCTCTATCAGTTGGATAATATTTATTTCGACCCTTAGCTATAACCAAATATCCTGTTTCATCGTACTCCAAGTCTGAGTAAAATTCGCCATAAAATTTCACTCCTCTTTCTTTATACACCTTTTCATGAAAGGTATTAACCATACCGAAAATACCAACATTAAAAATTTCAGCTGCATCAGCAATTCCATGAGCCACATCCTCTTCTTTTGCAGAGACACCATATAACGAACCATGTGGTTTAATATGGTTCAATGGCATACCAAACTCATCTAAAAAAGCTTTAATTGCACCTGTTTGATACATAACCAAATTTTTTATTTCTTCTCGCTTCATATTCATTGGTCTTCGACCAAAACCCACAAGATCTGGGTAAGCAGGGTGAGAGCCAACTTTTACATTATATTTTTTTGCAAGTTCGACTGTTTTTCTCATTGTATTTGGGTCTGATGCGTGAAAGCCACAAGCCACGTTAGCAGCATCAATAAATGGCATTATTTGCTCATCATCAGCAAATGAGTAAATACCAAAGCCTTCGCCCATATCGCAGTTCAAATCAACCATAATAAAAATTCCTTCTCTTAACTAATTTACAGAAAATAAGGCTTTTATGTGAAAATCTTTTCCACATATTGGAACAATTTTGATAACTTTTTTGATAATTTAGATATTATAATAATACTTATATATAAGTAAGGAGGATAAAACTATGACATTGCTTAAAAAGTTCATAGCTATTTTAGCTGTTAGTTTTGTTGGTGTTGCAGGTAACTTAAATGCGGACATCCTAGATGAAATTCCAGCTGACATTAGAGACTTCGTTTATAATCCTGACTTTATGGATCCTAACCAGCCACTTGGCGAAAGTGTATACAGAGATTGGAAAAGTGATAGACCGCTTCCTTGGACTATTGGTTATGCAAGCTCATACGCTGGTAATCTATGGAGAAAAGGTGTGATGGAGAGATTATACGGTGACTACTTACCTAAAATGAAGGAAGCTGGTATTCTTAATGATATCGTTGTTACCCAATCTAACCTAAAAGACGCAGTTCAAATTCAACAAATGAGACAGTTAACTGATCAAGGAGTTGATGGATTAATAGTCTGTTGCTCAAATCCTGTCGCTTTAAATCCTACAATTGAATATGCATATGGAAAAGGTGTTCCAACTGCATCAATGACTGGGTATTTAACCTCAGAATATGCTATCAGCACATCAGTTAATTATAAATTAACCGGATATTACATCGCACAATGGTTAGCAGAAACTATTGGTGGTGAAGGTAATGTTGTTATCATGGAAGGTATTCCAGGAACATCAGCATCTGATTCACAGCACCAAGGTATGCTAGACGGTTTTGCAGAATATCCAGACATTACTGTTGTTGCAGAAATTGCACACATGTGGACCCCACAAATAGCACAAGCCGAACTTCAAAAATGGCTATCTGCTAATACAACTCAAGTTGATGGTTTTGCAGTTCAGTCTTCAGGTGAGTCAGGAGCACTTAATGCTCTCGAGTCATCAGGAAGACCTATGGTGCCTATGGCTTTAGGTGGAGAAATCGGAGCATTCTGTTACTGGAGAAACAATCCAGACTTTATTGACAGAGCAGTCTATGCATGGCCTCCAGGAGACGATGCAGAGTTTGCGATGAATGTTCTTCTCAGAACTATGAAAGGTCAGGGTCTAAAAATCCAATCTATTTTAGTTCCTCCATATGAAGAGGATGTAGAGACTATTCAGTCTTTTGTTCCTGAAGATTGTGACAGAAACTCAAGTGAGTTTAGAACTGTTGGAATTGAAAACTGGGCAAGTGATGAATACTTAAATAACTTCTTTGATAATGGTGAAGCATTACTTTAATTTAAGTAATTAATGAATGAAGAAAAAACTTTGGACAGTGCCCCAAACGGGAATGGGGCGCAGTCTAACACCTCCAAAGTTGGGGGAGATATTTACGTTCAAGATGCATCAAAATCCTTTGGTGTAACAAAAGCCCTAAACGGAGTTAATTTCAAAGCTAACTTTGGTGAAATCCACGCCATTGTTGGTGGCAATGGATGTGGTAAAAGCACATTGGCAAAGGTGATCTCAGGAGTTTTGCCTTTGGATAAAGGAAAAGTATCTATCATGGGGCAATCACCCAATTCGCCAATTGAAGCCCAAAGAGTTGGTATCGCAACAGTTTTCCAAGAAGTGATGATAGCTGAAGAAGCAACTGTTTATGAAAATTTATTTATTGGATATGACTCTTTTTTTGGGAAAAAATTAGCACATCGAGATAGGGTCGAAAAAGCCGCTTCCATAATGTTAGAGCTATCTGGTGAATTTGTAGATCCATATACAATTGCAAGTCAATTATCGCTTGGTATGAAAGCTTGGATAACAATTGGTAGAGCATTTTTAAGAAATCCTAAAGTACTAATTTTAGATGAGTCATCAGCCGCACTCGATTTTGACTCTACAGAAAGACTTTTTGCAAAAATGAGAACATTAAGAGATCAAGGTGCAGCAATTTTTATAGTAACTCACAGAATTGCAGAGTTAGTAAGGATAAGTGATAGAGCAACGGTTATGAGAGATGGGGTTGATGTTGGAGTTTTAGCAGGAGATGAAATTACTGAGAAAAATCTTCTCGGTCTCATGACAGGTGATAAAAAATTTTCTACAGCATCAGAAATAAAAGCTACACCTCCAGACTCAATCTCAGATGAAATAGTTCTTTCTGCTAAAGATTTAAAAGTTTGGGACAATGGAGATGTTATTAACTTTGACCTTCCAAAAGGTGAGATACTTGGAGTCACAGGACTTGATGGACAAGGACAAGATAATTTTGTTAAGGCTCTCGCCGGTATTGATCAACCGCTAAGCGGAGAAGTAGTTGTTAAACAGTCTGATGAGGAACGAGAAAGAACAAAGAAAGATTATACAACTGTAAATAGCTTGTTAGATGCCAAGAAAAGTGGAGTTGGATACGTATCTGGAGATAGAAAAAAAGAGGGTATTTTTCCTAACATGAGCATATATGAAAATATGGTCATTCCATTATACAAGGGAAAACAATCTAAAACGTCTGGTGGGTTTATTGGTTTTATTAAATGGATGGAATTAAACGGTATTTTTGATTGGGAAGTAGAGAGATTAAGTATTAAAACAGGTCCAAAAAATAATCTAATTACCTCGTTGAGTGGGGGAAATCAGCAAAAAGTCATGATTGCCAGAGCTTTCACAACAACTCCAAAAATACTGATACTTAACGATCCAGCGAGAGGTATTGATGTTGGCGCAAAGCGAGACTTATATAAACACTTAAGAATTTTTGTAAATGATGGTGGTACAGCGATATTTCTATCAAGCGAACTCGAGGAATTTATAGGACTATGTCATCGAGTTTTAGTTTTTCGGGATGGAAGTATATTTGAGACTTTTGAGAAAGAGGATATCAATCCAAATACTATCCTTGAGGGAATGTTTGGTCATACTCAAAAAAAATCTAATGATAATAATTTACCAACTGCGCAAAATTCAAATTACAAAACTAATAGTAATGCAAAAATTCAAAATAAAATAATTAAACCGACAGTACCTACAAATGTCAAAGTAGTAGATTTTACAGATAAAACTAATAGCAAAGAAAAAATTAAAGTTAAATATTTTTAAATTCAATGGTTCAAGAATATAAAAATACAGATTTAGATTTATTTCAGCAAATAGATTTAACCAATCCTAAAGATGAGTTATTAAAAAAAAACAAAATAGGTTCCTCGCAACAAGAAAACAATAATATTAAATTTAATTATTTAAATCACGAGATTTCAAAATTTGAAAACTTAGAGAGTCATTTGTCTCAAGATAAATCAAAAAAGCTTGATGATATTTTATTCTCTCAACTCGATGTCGATGATTATGCTAGTTTTAAAAATATGTATCCTCATAATATTTCCCAACCTAAATTAAATGTAAGTAAACTATCTGTAAAAAAGCATATAAACGAAGACGGCTCTTATCCAAATTTGGACTCAAATGTAACAAAAGAGAAAACCTTAGAGATATTTCAAGGGATTTACCCTGAGCCAAAGTTTTTACCAGGTGGTGATAAGTATTTATTAATAGAATTTGGTAATGTGATGAATTTAGAATTGAACTTTAAAGCGCAGGGGCTATCAAACTTAATCAAGACAGCAAATATTAAGGGAGTTTACGAAACACTCCCATGTTTTGCCTCAATGATAGTTCACTACAATCCAGATGATATCGGCTATCAAGATTTAATTAATGAATTGAAATCATTGCTTAAAGATATGAAAGATAATGATGATACTGTCGTAAATAGCAGACTTTTTCATTTCCCGACTGTCTATCTTGACAAATGGACAAAAGAAGCAATTGAAGACTATATATCTAAAATCACAATGAAAAAGCCAGATCCTGAGTTCATTACAGAATTAAATCAATTAGATGATGTAAATCATTTTGTGAGAGTTCACTCTGGAACTGAGTATTGGGTAGCTTCGCTTGGTTTTTGGCCTGGTTTACCATTTACAATGCCGCTTGACCCTAGGTGTAAATTAACCGCTCCAAAGTATAACCCACCTAGAACATGGACACCAAAAGGAACTGTGGGTATGGGGGGATCATCCACAGCTATTTATCCTGATAGGCTACCTGGAGGTTATCAAATTTTTGGGAGGACTCCTGTACCCATTTGGGATCCAGATAAGAATTTTGATGTTTTCAAGGATAGTATTTGTCTATTTAGGCCAGGGGATAGAATTAAATTTGTACCATGTGATTATGATGAATTTGAAATGATTGAAAAAAAGGTCGAAGATAAATCATATCGATATGATTTAATTGAAGAGCATAAGTTTTCTATAAAAAAATACAAAAACTGGTTGTCCAAGATTGATTACAATAAAAAACTTTAAATGTTTGAAGTTATTAAACAAGGACTAGAAACATCTGTGCAGGATTATCCTGGTAGAGTTGGATATCTTAACCAAGGATTTCCTCCTTCAGGGCCAATGGATAGTTGGTCTTTTCGACTTGCCAATTTACTAGTAGGTAATGAGGAGAGTTTCGCAGCGCTTGAGTGTCAGTACACTGGTCCAACTTTAAAATTTGAAAAAGATCACGTGATTGCGGTTTGTGGTGCAGATATGCAACCCAAAATAAATGGTAATTCAATTCCTATGTGGGAGAGTGTTTTAGTAAAATCTGGACAAACTCTTGAAATGGGTTTTACAGTATCTGGAGCAAGATCTTACGTGTCTTTTGCTGGAGGCATTGAGTCGGAAAAATGGCTGAACTCTCAATCAACTTTTCACAAAGCAGGTGTTGGTGGTATTGAAGGTCATGCTTTGAAAGACGGTCAAAGAGTTCCTTTAGGTCAATCAAATGGGAAGATCGGCAGAAAAATTAGAACTGAGTCAATTCCAGATATTAGCAATAGTGGTATTTGGGAAATTGAGGTTGTAAGAGGACCAAATGATGATTGGCTTGACGACGAAGGTTATGACACTTTTTTAAATGCAGAGTGGAAACTTCAAGCAAGAAGTGATCGCACTGGATTTAGGTTGGACGGACCCACTTTAACTTTTACTGAAAAGGCTACAAATAAATCACCTGAACATGGCTATGAACCCTCAAATATCATCGATCAGGGCTACCCAATTGGTGGTATTAATTTAGCAGGTCAAACACCGATAATACTTGTAAATGATGGGCCCAGTATGGGTGGATTTATTGTACCTTTTACTGTTCCATCGGCCTCTTTTTGGAAATTAGGACAAGCAAAACCAAATGAAAAATTTAAGTTTATAGAAATTAGTGTGCAAGAGGCGCAGGAGATGAGATCTGAGCAAACCTCCATTTGCTCAATGGGAAGTATTTTATAATATGTCTACGGAAGTTTTAACGTCAGTGCCTGGTAACATATGGAAAGTTTTAGTTGAAGTCGATGATGAAGTAAATGAAGGCGATATATTGTTTATTATGGAAGTTATGAAATCAGAGGTCAATCATAACGCACCAGTTAGTGGGACAATAACTCAAGTTAACATTAAGAATGATCAAGAGGGTGTAAGCCCTGGTACTGTTGCTATTGTCATAGATTAAATGTCAGACATACCACTACTATATAATGGGCCTACTTCTCCTTTTGGAAGAAAATGTAAAGTATCTGCTCTTGTATTAGACGTAGCTCATAAAGAAGAAAAGATAAATATTTATAAATCAAGATTTCTAGATGAATTTAATCCATTAAGACAAGTTCCTACTTTAATAGTTGGTGGTAAAGCGATCACAGACAGTGATAATATTTGTTTGTACTTTGATAGTATTTCAAAAAAAGACTCTATATATCCAAAAAATCGATATTGGGAGAGTATGACAATGATAAGTGTTTCAAATGGAATTATGGAAAATGCGGTTAATCGTTATATAGAAATGTCAGCTATACCAGAATTAGAGCAAAGACAAATATCTATAGAGCGATATGAGAAAAAAATTTTAAGATCCATAGATTGGATTGAAGGAAAATATGATGAGTTCGTAACTGACAATTTAACAATTGATCAAATATCAGTTGCATGTGCATTAGACTACACATCTTTTAGATTTACTGATACTTGGGGAGAAAATAATATTAAATTAAAAAAATGGTTAGAAAATATTACCAAGAATGATTTTATGAAATCAACATTACCTGGTGTGAGTTTTAAATATGAATAAAAGATTTAGAAAATTTTTTCTACAAATGATACATTATAAATTAATGAAATATATTTTTGCACTTCTTTTAAGTTTGCCATTATTATCGTTGAATTTGAATGCCGAGTATGAGATGCACATACCGAATTGCACTCAAAAAGGTGTTGAAAATTGTGGGGGTTTTTTATTTGATAATGAAACTGGGGATGTCCTTTTTTGTGGTTCTGAGAGTTGTATAGATTTAAAACTACCAAAATCTTGGAAAGCAAAACAGAGTGATAAACAATCAAAACAAGATCAAATAATAGAAATGCTTTCCAATATTCAGGTTGGATCTGTCAACACAGTTCAAAATGTCGAGCCTTCCTCAGATGCTAAAATTGTAAAACAAACAGAAAAATCTAATGAAAAGAAAGAAGAAAAAGAGGTTGCCAAAAAAGAAGAAAAAAAAGAGAAGAAGATAGAAAAGTGTGACAAAGAAAAGAAAAGTTTATGTAAAGGTTCTGGTGGTATGCAGCTTGGCGGGACTGGGATGAAACTTAAGAAGCCTACAAAAAAAGACTAATATGTTAAGAGATCAAAAAAGATCTTTTGCAGCCTTAATTTTAGTAAGAGAAAAACTAGCAATTGATTTATGTAATGAGATTTATATGAGGAAAGAGGAAGCTTATGAAATTATAGACTTTGCATTCCAACTTAGTGATAAATTACCTGAGACTTATGATCAACTAAAATCTGACATAAAGTCTTATATAATTATCAATATGTTATCTCTAGTTACTAAATTCCACTAGTATCAATTTCTTCTTTAGAAATATTTTCTTTATTTTCATCAAGTAAATTTTCATACTTTGAATTTTCATCACTTAAATAATTGCCATCACTTAAAATTATATCCATTCTCCTATTATTGAAGCTATAGTCACAAGTAACCGAAAAAATTAACTCACTATTGTTAGATCTATTGCTAAGATAAATTTCCCAAGTTGTTTTACTTTTAAGTTTATTTGGAAATTGTCTTACTTCTGTTCGAAATGATTCAATGTTTTTCTTTTGAAATGAATTAATAAAACTATCTTGGATGCCAAGGCACTCAACAGGACTTAATTGCAATAGATTATTTGATCCATGAATTTCATAAATATTTCCTGTTTTTGTTGATTTTAATGTGTATTCATTAAGATATTTATTTGCTATTAAGACGTTACCCTCGTTGATAGAGATGCTCTCAATATTACCTCTCTTTAATTTAATACTACCGTCATTTTCATATTTTAGAATGTCCTCATAAAGCTTATAACCAAAAAGCTCATTTGATTGTGCATTCAAACAAAAAAACATGCTAACCGTGAATAATGTCTTAAACATAATGGATTTTAACATTGATTTAGTTCTTTGAAATAGTGTTGAGTGGATATGGAACATCTTTAATGGAAAATTTATTACAATATTCAACACCCTCTAAAAGTTTTGACCATAGTTCATTTGCATCCTTTTCTAATTCTGGAATCGAATATGATGCTAAACTTAAAAACCAAATCTTAAAAGAGTCCTTTGATAATCTATCTACATTTGAATTAACTAATGTGGAAAAAGTATCTTTCCACTGGAGCAAGAGAGCACTTGCTTCTTTTTTTGATAAATTCTGTGGTGATATAAAGTATTTTTTTTGAAGTGTTGATTTATCTTGTTCTAGGATAGATGTTTTAAATTGAAATGCATTATCGAGAATTGATGCTTTTTCTTTACTATCATTTATTTCAATCCAATTAATGAAACCTTTCAATAATCTTGAACATATGTCATGTAGTTGTCCGTTATCTATTTCTTCATTCATATAATTAATTAAAATTTAAAATTTCAAAAATGACTGTATCTCTCTCGCTAGAGCCAACATTTCTAAACACCCTTTTCCAGTTCTTTGTTTTTCTACCACTGTTAACCCTAATCCCATAGATGATACAAAAATTTGTCTATTACCCAAAATCGTCTTTGCTTTTTTAACATTCATTTTATTGACAAATTTATGCGCTTCTTGAATAAGTTTAGATTTAGCATTTGCTCTATTAATAAGAATTAAGATCTCTCTTTTTTCTCTCTTTGCTAATTCAATTATGGACTCTGTGGCCCAAAAATCTACTTGAGAGGGAGATATTGGTATAATAACAAGGTCAGCTATTTCAATTGCTGGTCTTCCATCAGCATCAATTTTAGGAGGAGTATCAATTATTACTAAATCAGATTTTTCTTTTAATGATTTAGCCTCATACTGGGCGCCCCAAAGGCTTGCTGTTTTAAACTGAATCGTATTTTTATTTTTAAGCTTTTCATTTCTGGTAAGAAACCACTTACCTAAACTACCTTGAGGGTCTGTGTCGAGTAATGTGGTAGATAAATTATTTTTTAGAGAATAAACAGCAGCTAAATTTGCAGCTATAGTGGTTTTTCCGGAGCCTCCTTTTTGTTGAGCGATGGTAATAACCTTAGACACAATTTAAGTATAAAATTAAAAACCTCTGAGGAAAGCCTTATTAAAAAAAAGTTGTGGGTTGATAGGTATTTACAATAGACTTTATAAATTTATATAGGAAATAAACTCCATATCATCTATATTGCTAGCGTGAAAGCGTTTCAATTCAACACTACTCCTGGAATAAGATTTGGAAGTGACTATTCAGTGAGCACAGCAGAGGAAGTGTCTAAGAAACTTGGAAAAAAAATACTTTTTGTAACTGATCCGGGTTTAGTAAAAATTGACTTACACGAAAAAACAGTTACTGAGCTTCAAAAATACTCTGAAATTATAATTTTTGATAATGTTGAAGCTGACCCATCTATAAAAACACTTATGGATTGTGTACAACAAGGAAGAGATTTTGATGCAACAGGTGTAATTGGATTTGGTGGGGGATCATCAATGGACGTATCAAAATTAACTGCACTTTTGATTGGCTCTAACGAAAATATTCATGAAGCTTGGGGAGTAGCTAATGCTAAAGGACCTAGGCTACCTCTTGCTCTTTACCCAACAACTTCCGGCACTGGTTCTGAAGTAACCCCAATTTCTATAATCACACAAGAAGATTTAGAGAAAAAAGGAGTTTCCTCTCCTATCATACTTCCAGACCTTGCAATTCTTGATCCAATACTAACATTAGGTCTTCCCCCTCACATTACCGCTGCTACTGGTATTGATGCAATGGTCCACGCGATAGAGTCTTATGCTTCAAAAAGTGTTAATAATAATTTGATCTCTAAAACGCTTGCAAAGGAAGCATTGAAGCTTTTAGGCGGCTCTATCAGACAAGCTGTTATTAACGGTAAGGATATTGAAGCAAGATCAAATATGCTTGTTGGCTCTATGTTAGCAGGTGTCTCATTTGGAAACTCTCCAGTTGCGGGCGTTCATGCTTTAGCATATCCCATTGGAGGTACTTATCATGTACCTCATGGTCTTTCCAATGCACTTGTCCTGCCATATGTGCTAAGATTTAATATATCTGATCAAAACGCATCAAAACTGTATAGTGAAATAGCACCTATTGTTTTCCCAGATATTGATACAAGCACAAGCACTCAAGATATTTCTTCAAAATTCATTGAAAAGTTGTCAGATCTGTCAAGCGAATTAGGTCTAGAACAAAGACTAAGAGATCTCAACATACCTGAAACTGCATGCGAAACAATGGCAAGCGATGCTATGAAACAAACTCGATTACTAATCAATAATCCGAGAGAAATATCTGAAAAAGATGCTTTTGATATTTATAGGTCTGCATGGTAAAAACTTCATCTGATAAGAGATGTTAAATTTAACATCTTGAATTATTAAGATTTTAAACTAAATAATATGAAAAAATGTTAAGCGTAATTGATATTTCAAAAAATTTTGGCGATTTTACTGCCATAAATAAACTCTCTTTTGAGGTCAATGTTGGTGATGTGATGGGGTTCCTTGGACCTAATGGTGCTGGTAAAACAACTTCTATGAGGGTAATAACTGGATATCTTAAATCTGATAGTGGAAACGTTATCATAAACAACAAAGACATAGAAATAGATCCCATTTACACAAAGTCAATGATTGGCTACTTACCTGAAGGTGTTCCTCTTTATTTGGACTTTTCGCCATATCTTTACCTAGACTATGTTTGCCAAGTAAGAAATATAAAAAACTCAAAAGCAGCAATCAAAAAAGTAATTAATGATCTGCAATTAGAGGAAGTAAAAGATGTTCCCATTGAAACATTATCAAAAGGTTTTAAAAGACGTGTTGGAATAGCACAGGCTCTTATTCATAATCCCAAATTACTGATCTTAGATGAGCCAACTGATGGATTGGATCCCCTTCAAAAATTTGAAGTAAGAAAATTAATTAAAAAATTATCTAAAACAAAAGCAATTATAATTTCTACACACATTCTTGATGAGGTACCGGAGGTTTGTAATAAGTGTCTTATTATTAATGATGGACAAAAAGTCTTTGAGGGAACTCCATCACAGCTTAAGAAAAAAATTGGTAAATCCCTAGATGAAAAATTTAGAAAGTTAGTAAGCTAATGTTGGCTTTAATAAAAAGAGAACTTAAATTATATTTTATTACACCTGTCGCCTATATTTTTACTGCAATATTTATTTTGACCTCTATGTCCTTGACATTTTATTTTGGCTCATTTTTCTCCTCAGGAGTTGCAGACTTAACGGTTTTTTTTAGTTTTATTCCATGGGTTTTTATTTTCTTTGTCTCTGCAGTCACTATGAAGAGTTGGTCCGAGGAAAAAAGACTCGGTACTATTGAATTATTAATGACTTTGCCAATTCCTTTGTGGAAGATAGTGTTGAGTAAATTTTTTGCAACTTGGGCTTTTGTTGTATTCTCTGTTGTTTTGACCTTTCCTATTTGGATTACTGTAAATTATCTTGGAAATCCTGATAACCTTGTAATTATTGGCCAATATCTTGGGGTTATCATAATGGCAGGTGCTTATGTCTCTCTTGGTATTTTTTTTTCCTCATTAACTAACAATCAAATAATTGCCTTTATTTTATCTATTTTAGTATCATTCCTTTTCACAATTAGTGGATTTCCTCTGATGATTAATTTCATAACGGGGATTTTACCTATTGAAATAGTGGAACTCATTTCTAGTTTTAGCTTTTTAACTCATTTCTCAAGTATTCAAACAGGTTTCTTCTCAATTAAAGGATTATTTTTCTTTTTATCCTTTATTGCTCTTTGGAATTATTTAACAATTATAAAATTTTTAAATCGAGACTAATGAATAAATTTTTACAAAAAAATTATTTAATAATATCTATACTAAGTACTGTTATTTTGTTCTTATCATTTAATTTTATAATACAAAAAATCAATTTTAATTTAGGTGTTGATTTTACTTCTACCAAAACTTTTACTCTTTCAAGTGGAACTAAGAGAGTTATAGATGAAATAGAAGAACCAATAAAAATTAATTTTGTATATAGCAGAGACTTGTCTAAAAATATTCCAATCATTCAAAATTATGCTAATCAGGTTCAAGGTCTATTAAATAGATATTCAGATCTAGCATCTGGTAAAATTGAATTAAACTTTATTGAACCAGAGCCTTATTCAGATGATGAAGATTATGTAAATAGATATGGTGTGCAAGGCTTTCCCATAGATCAAGAAGGTTCCAAAGTATATTTTGGATTAATAGCATCAAATACAACAGATGATATTGAAACTGTACCCTTTTTTGACCCCTCAAAAGCTGGCACATTAGAAAAACAATTAACTGACATTGTATACAAACTTAATAGATCAAAAAAACCAATGATTGGTTTTTTATCATGGGTGGATACCACACCACCAATGATGCCAAATAATCAACTTGGACAAGGTGAATATACAATACTTGAGGAGCTGAGTTATTTTTATGACTTTGAGTTTTTAGATACAGACGTAGAAAGTTTCGAGGGTATAGACTTATTAATCGTATACCACCCCTCTGATATTAGTGACAAAACTGAATATGCGGTTGAACAATTCATCTTGAGTGGAGGAAAGTCAGTGATTTTTGTTGATCCATTTTTTGAGAAAAATGACCATTCAAATAAATCCTCAAATTTAAAAAATGTCTTAAAAACTCTTAATATTAACTACAATAGCAATGTTATTTTAGATGGCGCTCAAGCTACAAGACTACAAACACAACAAAATATAACTGATAATACATCTTTACAAACTATATTGAAATTAAATTGGCCCGAGGTTAGAGGACAATATATCAATCAAGAAGAAGAGATTGGAGATGGTCTATCTTTGATAAGACTTGTCTCTCCAGGGGGTCTGTCACCATTAGACGGTAAGAGTGAAGTTTCATACACACCTATAATGTCGTCTAGTGAGGTCACAATGGATTTGCCTATGAAAGAAGTACATGACCCAATTAAATTAATTAATAATTTTCAGCCAACAGGTATAAGTTATGACTTCGGTGTAAAATTAAGCGGCATCGCAAAAAGTAATTTTAATGATTTTGAATTCCAAAATGATAATCATATAAAAAAATCATCGAATAGTATAAATGTGGTGGTTTTCAGTGATGCTGATTTTATAAGAAATGCATTTTGGGCAAGAATTCAAAAGTTTCTAGATACTAATGTAATTGAAGCGACATCTGATAATGGAAGTTTAGTTACAAATGTATTTGATTCAATGACTGGATATGATGAATTTATTGATCTGAGAAACAAAGAGGCTCCATTTAGGCCGTTTGTTGTAGTTCAAAAACTACAAGCAGAGGCTGAGCAGATGTATTTAGGACAAGAGCAACAATTACAAGCTCAACTTGATACAACATTAAATCAAATTCAAAATTTATCAGGTGGTAGAGATGTAGAAAGTGTCAATTTATCTGACAAACAATTAATGGAATTAGCAAATTTTCAATTACAAGTAGAAAATACTCGTAAACAATTAAGAGAAGTTAGAAGAAATTTAAGCAAAGATATAGATCGACTAGCAAATCAAATTAATATTTTAAATACTTTTTTAATCCCTGTTCTTTTAATTATACTAATGTTTATTATTCCAAGACAACTCGGTATCAAAAAAAGAAAGAGCAGATAGATGTATATTAAAAATTTAAAAATATTAGTTTTGTTATCTTTTGGGTTTTTTGTTGTTGCACTTGGTATGTATTTTGATGGCAAAAATACCTCTAGAAACTCATCATCTGAATTATTATTTCCAAGTTTTGATGATGTCTTGCCAGAAATAGCCTACATTGAATTTTCTAATCAAAATGGAAAATCTGTTATTGAAAATATTGATAATCAATGGCTTATTTCAAGCTCAAATAATTTTCCAGCAAATACTGAACTTTTAAGTAGGTTTTTTATTCAACTTCGTGAAGCGAATATATTAGATGCCAAAACTAATCGTGAAGATCTTTTATACAAATTAGGTCTAGATGATGAAAATAAAATGCAGTTATTATTAAAATCTAAAAATAATGAGGTATTATATTCTCTAGATATAGGTATATATAATTACAATATCCCAGGGTCCTACATAAAAGCATCTGACTCCAATCAATCTTATCTAGTTTCAACGAATTTAACTGCTGATGTATCTAATTTTTATTGGGTACCGACTGATTTAATTAATATTGGTAAATCTCAAATCAAATCAATTCAAATATATAATCAAAATATGATCAATTTAAATACAGTTGATGGAAAATTTATACATACAAATTTGACTTCTCAATTCAATGAAATTGATGATGATAAAATTATTGATGCTCAAAATATATTAACAGATTTACAACATAATGGTTTTATTCTTAAGTCTGATTTACCTAACTCTCCAGATTTAAAGACTAGATTTACTCTTAATAATGGAACAATAATTTTTGTAAATCTTTACGATATAGATGGCAAAGGAGTTCATGCCACTTTTAATTGGAATTATATAGATGATAAAATTCAAATATCAAAATTTATTGATCCATTGTTAGACGGGAACCAAATGCAAGTTAGTTCTGTTGCATTATTAAATAACTTTGCTTTCAGTGTGCCTCAAATATTCTTTGACTCACTTAATATAAAACTTAGAGAAAAACAAGAATAGTTATTTAATCTCTTCAATCTCAAACTTTATATTATGTTTATAAGTTTGTGATGGATCTAATTGAGTTGATGGAAACTTTGAATTATTTGGTGCATTAGGAAATCCCTGTGTCTCAAAACACATTCCTTGATATTTTTTAATTGTCTTACGATCAGTAGAATATTTTAAATGTTGACCAGTATAAAATTGTACACCTGGTTGGTTTGAGGAAATTCTCAATGAAATATTACTTTTAGAAGATTTAATTTTAGCTATAAATTTAGAATTCTTATTAATAATGAAGTTTTCATCAAAACTGATTAATTTATTGGTAAATTTATCCTTAATCTTACTTAGTTTTTTAAAATCAAAACTTGTACCATCCACACTAATCACCTTACCAGTAGGTATATTTTCATCATCATTTTCTAAATAATGATTAGCATTTATTTGGACGTAATGATCAAAAACATCCTTTTTAATTTTATCTAGGTTCCAATATGCATGATTGACTAAATTTACATGTGTGGTTTTTGTAGTCTTTGCTCTTAAGTTAATACTAAGAACAGAGTTTTTGATTGAGTATCTACATGAGGAGCAAAGTTCTCCTGGAAAGCCCTCCTCTTTATCCGGTGATATATAATAATAAGTAATATGAGATTTTGATGAGTTTTTAACACTCCATATTTTTGAGTCAAATCCTTTTTTACCTCCATGTAAAATATTTTTTCCCTCATTTCTTGTTAATTTGTAATTAACACCCTTAATTTTAAATTGGCTGTTTCTAATTCTATTTGCATACCTACCACATGTTGCACCTAAGTAGTTTTTATTATTTTTATAGGAAGAGATATTACCTAAGTTGAGTATTAAATTTATTTTTTTCTTTTTATAAAAAACTTCAAATAATGTAGCTCCAATATTAAGAGTCCTTACTCTTAAAAATTTATTTTCAATAGTGTTAGATTTAATCATTAATGATTAAATTTTTGATATATTCTCTAAAACTTTTTTTGTTACTTCTTTTAATCTTGGAATTGTGGAATTGATTAATTTTATACGGTCATAAGTGCCTGGGTTTTTTGTTATTTCCTCTCTTAAAGTATCACCAAATGTTTTCCTGAGCTCAGTTCCGATGTTGAACTTACAAACATTCGTTGTATTAGCTATTTTTCTTTTAAGTGTGTCTTCAATCCCACTACTACCATGAAGAACTAATGGCACATCAGTTAAAGTTTCTATTTTCTTTATGACTTGCATATCAATTGATGAAGATTTTTGGGTCTGTAAGTGTACGTTACCTGCGCTAATTGCCATTGCATCACATTCAGTTAAGGTAGCAAAAGTTTTTGCTTCCTCTGGGTCTGTGCTTTGTGATTTAGCGCCCTCATTATACCCTACGAAACCAATTTCTCCCTCTACAGAAATATTTTGTTTATGCGCTAATTCAACAATTTCTCTTGTTTTTTCAACATTTTCATTGAGTGGAAGTTTAGACCCATCAAACATAATAGATGTAAATCCATTATCTATAGCCTCTAAACATTCTTCCTTGGCATAACCATGATCTAAATGACAAACGACAGGACTGGAGGATTGCTCAGCCAAGTATCTGAACATTTTACCTAAAACTGGTAATGGAGTATTTGCTCTACAACCCGGTCCCGCTTGAAGAATTACAGGTAACCCAATTTCATCAGCTGTCTCTGCATAGCATCTTGCATCTTCCCAGCCTAGTATGACTAATCCTGCGACTGCATAATTATCTTTTTTTGCCTTTTGTAAAACATCTGAGAGACTTGCAATCGTCATTTATATTTAGCTATCATATCCTTAATACCAGGAATTGTTTCTAATTGATAAGCATGAGTTTTTTGAAAATATTGAACAAGTGATCTTTGGGAAAGACCAACTAAAATTGTAAAATAGTACATTTCATATCCTGGTGCAACAACACATGGGTGATAGCCCTTATCTATTGCTATTGTGGATCCATTAAATAGTTGATAACCAAAACCTTCTTTGTCATCTTCATATTGCATGACCTGAACTCCAAAACCATGTCCTGGTCTAAAACGATAATTATAAACCTCATCATGACGTGTTTCATCAGGCAGTCTGTTTGTATCATGCTTATGCGGAGGAAAACCTGACCAGCCTCCTGCTCCAACTGTATAGAGTTCATTGACAAGTAATCTTCCAACTTGTTCATGATGCTTTGCTCCTAAGATATGTTTAATTTTTCGATGTGTTTTTGTATCATCGGATCCATATTGCACTGTATCAATTTCTTTTTTTTGAACTAAAAATGCCTCTAATTTTTTCTCATAAATACCTCCAGCAATAAAACACTCCGTACTCTCCGAAAGACATGTGATCGTACATTCTGCATTTGTAGGTATGTAGCTCCCTTCGGGTTCTCCATCCCAAACGTCAGATTTTCTAGTGCCAATTTGACCAAGTCTAATACCATCGACTTCAAGCTCCACTATGCCAGTAGCTGGAACGACGCTGGTTTCATGCTCAGGAAGTTTATAGCTATAACTCTCACCTTTTTTTAAATTAATAATATTGAAGTATACTAAGGGAACGGTTTTATTTTGCTCCCCAAATAAAGCGATATTCTTATTGTCTGAGTAAGGTATATGCATCTATATCTCCATTGTTTGTTGATTAATAAAATTTTCTAGTTCATCAGTATTTGGCATTGCTGAAGAGCAGCCCACCTTAGTGACAACGATAGCTGCGTTTGCTGAGCCTCTTTTAATAGAGTCCTCCAGTGAATATCCTTGAAGAATAGAGCTGATAAAACCCCCATTAAAAGCATCTCCCGCTCCTGTTGGTTTTATAGCTTCAACTTTAAATATTCCAAAATTTTGTTCTTTTTCTTTAGTAATAACTGTCGATCCTTTTTCACCCATTTTGTAGATTATAATTGATGGTTTCTCATTTATAAAGCTTTTGGCTAATTGAAAACCTTCTGTGGAATTATCTGCAATATTAAATTCTAAATCATTTCCTATAATAATATCCATTTCATTCATAATTTTTTTATAGATATTTGACTTAATTTCATCCGACTCCCAATTGTATGGCCTATAATCCATATCAATAATTAAGGGAATACTGAGCGACGATGCCTTTTGAGTGGCATAAAATACTGCGTCCCTTGATGGGTTAGAAGACAAAGCAGTGCCAGAAATAAATACAGCAGAATAATCTTGAAAATTTATATTGTCTATGTCGTTTTTGTTTAACTGTAAATCACAAGAGTTATTTCTGTATAAAATAGATTGGTTATTTTTAAGAATAGTTTCCACAACAGCTATTTGCGTTTGAAACTTATTATCTACTCTTCTACAAAGGTTACTTCCCACGTTAAATTCCATCAATTTTTCAAAAATATACTCACCAATGGCATCCTCTGATACACAGGTTAAAAGATCAGACTGTACACCTAACTGAGATAGAGCTACACAGGTATTAGCAGCAGATCCACCTAGATGAGTAGAAAAATTTTTAACCTCAGATATTTTAGTACCTGGGGGTTCAGGATATATATCCATACCTGCCCTGCCGATTACTAGTATTTTTTTTGATTTATCAAATTCCATTTGAGAAAATGTAGTCTAAAGGAAATATCTTTATTACTTAAGAATTTTTTGTATTTCTTCTTGGGTGAAGTAATCGGCTTTTTGACATGAAGTTTTAATGCCCTGTGTTGTCCTTGAATCTGCTGCCTTCATAGTAGATTTAATAATGTCTAAAACATGAAGTGATAGTTCACCATTACACCTATGATTTAGGCCATTTTCAATGCAATAAAGCATCTCAGCAAGGCCAACACCGCGATAATTTGCATTTGTGGGAGACTCGTTAGCTCTTCCACTTTGGGTAGTAATATTTATTCTCCCAAGTGGTAAATCATCTGTTTTATGCTCTTCCCATATTCCAGAGTCATCATTACTTGTCATAACTGACCCTCCAAACATGTTGGGGTCTGGGACTATCATTGAGCCCCTATCTCCGTAAAGCTCAATATGATTGCGCTGATGAGTAACTACATCAAATGAAAGAGTAATTTGAATTAAAGCTTGGTTATGAAACTCTAAGTTAACTAAATAGCTTGTTGGACACTCGACAGAAAATTCTTGATCTTTTTTAGGACCTATCCCAATTACTCTTTTTTCGAAAACTTTAGTGGATACTCCATAGACACTTTTAGCTGGTCCTAAAAGATTTACTAATGCTGTAAGGTAGTATGGCCCCATATCCATTACCGGGCCCCCTTCATTATTAGCAAACCAAGGCTCTGGATTAGGATGATATGATTGGACGCCTGGATAAGCAAAGATGGCACTACCAAGTCGAACATTTCCTATTTTATTTTGATTAATTAAATCTATCGATTTTTGTATACCCCCACCCAAAAATGTATCAGGAGCGTTTCCAATATATAAACCTTTAGATTTTGAAAGTGCTAAAAGTTCCTCACCCTCTGAGAAATTGACTGCCATAGGTTTTTCACTGTAAACATGCTTTCCATTTTCTAAAGATTTTTTTGCAACTTCATAATGTGCTCTGGGTATTGTTAAATTTAAAATTACTTCAATCTCAGTGTCTTTTAATAGTTCATCTACTGAACAGGCTGTAATATCATAGTTATCAGCACATTTTTGTGCATTTTCAGAATTAATATCTGCACATTTAGTAATTTTAAAATTGTTAAAGTAATCGTGACCTCGAAAATAAGTTTCGGATATATGACCACATCCAATTAAACCTATCTTAAAAACTTTACTCATAAAAAAGGCTTATTTGTCTAAGCCACTCATATTGACATATTTTATTTCAATAAAATCTTCGATGCCATACTTAGAGCCCTCTCTTCCCAGGCCTGACTCTTTTACTCCACCAAAAGGAGCCTCTGCTTTAGATGTTAAGCCAGTATTAACTCCAACCATCCCATACTCTAGTCCTTCTGCTACTCTCCAAATCCTACCAATGTCACGTGAGTAAAAATAAGAAGCTAATCCATAAGGAGAGTTATTTGCTAAATCAATTACCTCTTTTTCATCTTTAAATTTATAAATGGGAGCTACAGGACCAAAGGTTTCTTCTGTAGTGATTTTAGCTTGAGGAGTTACATCAGTCAGGATAGTGGGTTGATAAAAATTTAATCCTAAGGAGTGTCTTGATCCTCCTATCGCTACTTTAGCACCGTATGCAACAGCGTCTTCAACATGTTCTTCGACTTTACTTAATGAATGTTCATCGATCATTGGACCTGATGAATTTTCCTCGTTCATCCCATCTCCAACTTTCATTTTAGAGACAGCATCTACAAATTTTTTACAAAATTCCTCGTGAACTTTTTCTTGAACATAAATACGATTTGCACAAACACAAGTTTGGCCTGTATTTCTAAATTTACTCTGCATCGCACCTGCAACTGCATCATCAACATTAGCATCATCAAAAACTATGAAAGGTGCATGTCCCCCTAATTCCATTGAGACTTTTTTGACAGTCCCTGCACATTTTTGTAACAAAATTTTTCCAATCTCGGTAGATCCAGTAAAAGATAATTTTCTAACTATTGGGTTAGTGGCTAATTCATCGCCAATAGCCGATGCTTTTCCAGTAATGACGTTTAAAGTGCCTTTGGGAAAACCAGCTTCTTCTGCTAAGACAGCTAAAGCTAATGCTGAAAAAGGAGTTTGACTTGCAGGTTTAATTACAACAGGACACCCTACTGCTAACGCTGGAGCGCACTTTCTTGTAATCATGGCATTAGGGAAGTTCCAAGGAGTAATAGATGCTACTACTCCAACAGGTTGTTTAAGAACAACTATTCTTCGATCGGTCAAAGGATCGGGAATAGTATCGCCGTAAACTCTTTTTGCCTCTTCAGAGAACCACTCTACAAACGATGCT
>CACLVL010000008.1 GCA_902610415.1 uncultured Alphaproteobacteria bacterium | reverse complement strand
TGTTCTCCACGATATCTACTCTTCCAATTCCATTAGCAGCACCTAATTTATTCAACTTTTCTAATAGATTAAAGGGTGAGAGTTTTTTTCCATTAATAGCTATAGGATCACCGTTTTTAAATTGTATGGTAATTACTGTCTCTTTATTCGGAGCTGACTGAGGGCTTTTAGAGATACCAAAAACGTTTTCCGGTGGTCTTTTCCAAGGATCTTCAAGGATTTTTCCCTCTGCGGACCTGTGTAATACATTGGCGTCCACACTATAAGGCGACTCTTTTTTATTATGTTTCATAATAGGAATTTTATTTTGAGCTGCGAATTCTAAGAGTTTTGTTCTAGATGACAGATCCCATTCTCTCCAAGGTGCAATCACTTTTATTTTTGGCTCCAAAGCGTAATAAGAAAACTCAAAGCGAACCTGGTCGTTTCCTTTTCCTGTAGCGCCGTGCGAGACGGCATTGGCTTTTTCTTTTTTTGCAATTTCAATTTGTCTTTTCGCAATGAGTGGTCGAGCAATAGACGTTCCTAAAAGATACTCACCCTCGTAAATCGTATTACAACGAAACATAGGAAAAACATAATCTCGAACAAATTCTTCTTTTAAATTTTCTATGTATATTTTTTTTGCGCCGAGTTTTTTTGCTTTAGCTTTGGCTTCTGTTAACTCTGCTCCTTGCCCCAGATTTGCTGCATAAGCAATGACATCTGCGTTATATTCAGTTTGTAACCATTTTAAAATAACGCTTGTATCTAATCCGCCTGAGTAGGCTAAAACAATTTTATTTTTCATTTTCTTAGCAGTCTTGTTGAAGAGAATTATATGCGCTAGTAAAACCTATAAGCGTATATGTATCTGTTGTTTCTGTTCCCCTTTTTGAATAACCGACAACCGTCATTTTTTTTCCTGCTTTCAGTGCTTTGATTATAACAGTATCGTCTGCCATCGACCAAGCAGAGTCATCTTCTCCAAAAAATTGGTAGTTGTTTGAGTCGATTGTTACCTTTACATATTTTTGGGAGTCATAGGGATAACCCGCATCTACTCTGACGTATTCAGCGGCTCCTTCTTTAAAAACATAAAAGATAACAGCGCCTCTGTTTGTATAATCGCCCTTTTCAGATGTTGGAACTTGAAAAATTGAGCACGTTTTGTTGTTTATTTTTTTAAAGGACCATTTGCCATGATCGAAATCTATGGAGTGATTAGCCAAAGCATTACTTATTAATAAGCTCAAGCCTAAGACTAAATATAATAATTTTTGTTTAAACATGCTGATTTAATGTCAGAGAATATACCAATTAAGATTGCTTTTTAAAATAATAAATGGAATGATGATAATGGGAGAGATTATGGCGAAAGTAAAAAATCCCTTTGTGGATGCATTAAAAAAGATAGCTGAAAGACAAGATATTGGAAGTTTTAAGAAAATTTTCGATTATTTTGGTCCAAGACTAAAATCTTTTTTAATGAAATCTGGAGCAGATGAAGCCATCGCAGAAGAGATAATTCAAGAGACTATGACTATAATCTGGACTAAAGCTGATTATTATGACTCATCTGTGGCGTCCCCCAGTACGTGGATTTATACTATCGCACGAAATAAAAAAATTGATATTCTAAGAAAAACAAGAAAAGCCATTTTAGAGGATATTGATACCGCCATATTGCCTCCTGTAGAGTCGAAAGCTGATGAAAATATAGAGCACGATCAAAAATTTGAAATGGTTGCAAAATATTTAGATGACCTTCCAAAGGATCAATTGGATTTATTAAAAATGAATTTTTTTGAAGAAAAATCACACGGAGAGATTGCAGAAATTACGAAAATCCCTTTAGGGACAGTAAAATCAAGGATTCGACTAGCTTTAGAGAAGATCCGCGGCAAATTGGAACAAGATGGTAGTATGGCTAATCTAATATCTGACAATGAAAGTATGGTTAACTGATGACATATGAAATTCTCAGTACACCTGTAAATTCTCCAGCGAGTCTTTTATTTAAGCAATGTTTAGCTGAAATTGATCCTGAAAATAGATTACTCAACTCTGCCATGAACGAGGTAGGAGGTTATTTTTTAAATAAAACAGAAGAAAGCCCCCTTTCTAATAATTTATGGGACAGGGTTTTAGATCAGACAAAAAATGTTAAGTCCCCTTATAAAATCAGTGATGAGTACGATCCACTACTTAGCCAATTACCCATTACTCTTAGAAGTCATTTAAAAAACAATGATGTCAAATGGAAATCTTTTAAAGATGTTAAAGTTGCATCACTTCTTCCAAAAGAGAATAATGAGAAGTTAGAGCTTATTCATGTGATGCCCGGCGCAAAGATTCCTCAACACACTCACGAGGGAAATGAAAGCTTTTTAGTATTGCATGGATCTTACAGCGATGAGTACGGAAGTTATAAACAAGGCTCTGTTCAGGTTAGAAGTGATGATCACGACCACACACCCGTTGGTCATGCACAAACCGGATGTATTGGTTTAGCTTACACCCACGGTAAAATCAAATTCTCTGGTAAATTTGGTAAGCTGCTTAACCTAATAGCAAATTAATTTTAATCTAGATAATATATAAAATGTGAGCTGGGGCGATACCTGCGGTTAGCATTAATCTTAATATGAAATAATCAGTTCGTATTATTTTTTCTTTAAAATAAAAAAAGAAATCAAAACATAAGACGATAAAGTAGCCGATTATAAAAAACCCAATTGTTTCATCAAATTTTAAGTCAAAGGCTAAAACTAAAAATGCATAAACTGCAGGGCAAACACTGAATAAAATCGAAATATTATTTTTTGATTGAAGGTAGACACCCCAATAAACAGCACCCAAAAAAGACAATATAACAGCAGAATAATAAACAAACATATCCTTATTAAAATCGAGAAAGATTAAATCAATATTATAAAAGCAAAGATAAAATGGTATTAATCCAGGTATTCCGATTAAATAAATCATCTATTTATTTTTTTTTATCTCAAGAAACTTGGCAATAATATTAATTTCTCGTTCCCAATTATTAATTTTTTTTTGTTTTAAAATTCTAATAGACGGGTACCAAATTGTATTTTTTTTATCATCAAACCATCTCCACTCAGAGTTTTTATTTAGTAACATAATACAATTAATGTTTAAAATACCACACAAATGAACAAATACGGTATCTGTTGTAAAAACCAAGTCAATATCTTTTAAAAAATTTCCAATTTCTTCAAATTTCAGATGACTCACATCTGTAATATTATGTCTTTTTAAAAAGGAACCCTTTAGATTTGGAGATAAACTAAAAAAATTTATTGATAAATTATCGAATATTTTTGACATTTTAGAGATATTAATAGATCTAAACTGATCATTTATGTAATCTTCATTTCCATAATTTGAAAATGCAACATTAAACTTATCGGTGCTTAATTGGATTGGATATTTTTCTTTTCTCAAATTTAGGCACTCGAATTTAATATCATCATATTTTAATTTTAGTAGATTCATTAAACTTGCTAGTGGTATTGTGAAGTCATAATCAAATTGGATTAAGTCACTTTTTCTTACAATTTTTACCACATTATCAAAGTCTTTAAATAAATCATATAACTTATCTTGAACTGTGAATGTAATCGAAGAAGTGTATTTTTTTAATAGTTTTACAAATCTTGAAAAGTTGATCGTGTCCCCTAATCCTTGTTCACAAACTATTAAAACTTTCTTGTTACTTAAATCATTAATTGATTTGAAAAATTTCAATGAGTCAATTATTTTTGAATTTGTATTATTTATTAGTAACCTACTCTCCCACAGTCTTAACCCTTTATCAAAATTTTTAAGTTTTAGGTAAGCTTGAGCCAAACACGAATTGTAACTCTCATTTTTTCTTATTTGTAATGATTTCCTGATAAAATATATCGAAGCTCTTGGTTTTGATAAATATTGTAAAATGCTACCTACGCTATAGAGGCTTTGTTCATGATTTATATTCTTTTTAAGACTTAATCTTAAATAAAAAAATAATTTTTCTAAGTTACAAGTTTTAAAATAGTTTTTTATAAGTAAGTCAATGCAGTGTCCCTCTATGTTGCTATCTTGACTTTCTAAAATTAATTTAGTTTTTGATATTGATTCTTCATAATCTCTATTTATGTGATCAACATAAGCAAGAGCGATTTTTGAGTAGTATATTTTTTCTATTCCAATTCTTTCAATGTGATTTGATAATTTAATAAGAGATTGATTATTTTTTAAAGAAAAATTAATTACCAATAAGTTATTTATAATGCTAGACCTCTCTGGAGCAAAAATTAGTGCCTCCTCAAGAATCGTTTTGGCTCTATTTAAGTCACCATTAAACTGGTACTCGAGACTTTTAAAAAAAAGCTCTTTTGCTTTCTCTAGATTGTTTTTCATATAAAACCTAAAAATAAAACCATCTCAAGTAATATGAATTTATTTTTGATAAATTTTATCTATTTGTTCTGCCAAATCTAGATCTCTTTGGGTGACTTTCTGCACCTCATGAGAAATAAGTGCGATAGTGACACTGCCGTAATCTAAAATTATTTGGGGATGATGATTTTTTTTTTCAGATAGCATTGCTACTTGACATGTAAATGCAAAGCTTTTTCGGTAATTCTTAAAAGCAAAAGTTTTTGTTAATCTTCCTTGATTATCTTTTGGCCATTCAGTCATTTTTTAAGGTGCAGGAGATGGGTTGTCTTCATGCACCTCATCAATCTCATCTAGTATTTGTTTGGAGAGTTCTATATCTACTGATTTTATATTCTCTTTTAACTGGTCCATTTTTGTTGCACCAATAATATTGCTTGTCACGAAGTCCTGTTGGTTAACAAATGCCAATGATAGTTCTGTGGGAGTTAATCCGTGGTTTTCTGCAATTTTACAATATTGATCTGTTGCATCAATTGATCTTTCATTGGTGTACCTAGTCCAATCATCCCAAATTGTAAGTCTGGCTCCTTCAGGTTTTTTGGAGTTTCGATATTTCCCTGTCAGCACTCCGCAAGCTAAAGGAGAGTATGCTAACAAACCTACCTGATCTCTTATGGATATTTCAGACATTCCCACTTCATAGGTACGATTTAATAAACTGTAAGGGTTTTGCACAGACATTACCCTCGGTAAATTTTTATAATTGGACAAATTAATATAGTTAGATAGACCATAAGGTGTTTCGTTTGACAATCCTAAATATCTGATTTTCCCTTGATCAACAAATTTTTTTGCTGTCTCTAAAATTTCTTCAAAAGGTGTCCAATCTTTTTCTTGTGTATAATTTTTATATCCTAATCTTCCAAAGAAATTTGTTTTCCTTTCAGGCCAGTGTAGTTGATAAAGGTCAATGTAATCTGTTTGAAGTCTTTTTAAACTACCCTCTAGTGCTTCAGTAAAGTGTTTCTCGTGAAATTGAAGACCACCACCTCTTATCCATCTCACATCAGGGCCAGCGACCTTTGAAGCTAAAATTATCTTTTCCCTATTATTTTTTTGTTTAAACCAATTACCAATAATTTTTTCAGTAGCACCGTAGGTATTTTTTTTGCCTTTGACTGAGTAATATTCTGCTGTGTCAAAGAAATTTACCCCTTGTTCCAAGGAGTAATCCATTTGTTCAAATGCGTCATTTTCGGTATTTTGTTCACCCCACGTCATTGTACCTAAACAAATAAGGCTTACTTGAAGGTCTGTGTTTCCTAGGGGCTTGAATTTCATAAAATATTCATACGGTTTTACTTGAAAAATATCAAGATAATAGCCATATTAATTTAATTAAGGAGAAACAATGGTTGAATTAAATCAAAATACCTATTCGCAGTCAAAAACTACAGCAATAGATCAGGGTCTTAGAGATTATATGATGAAAGTCTATAATTATATGACTTCTGGTTTAGCGATTAGTGGTTTAGTGGCATGGGGATTTTCTCAGTCTCCTACTTTAATGGGGGCTATTTATGGCACTGCGCTTCAATGGGTTGTAATGCTTGCTCCGCTTGGATTTATTTTCTTTTTAGGTGCAAGATTACAAAAAATGTCCCTGTCTGCCGCTCAAATGACGTTCTGGGCTTTTGCTGCAGTAATGGGAATATCACTGTCCTATATATTCATAGTTTTTACAGGCGTGAGCATAGTTAGAGTATTTTTAATAACTAGCTGTACTTTTGCTGCAATGAGTATCTACGGGTATACAACGAAGCGTGATTTAACTAAGTTTGGTTCATTTCTAATCATGGGACTAATAGGAATTATCATAGCAAGTATTGTGAATATTTTTTTACAAAGCTCAGCGATGCAATTTGTAATTTCATGTGTGGGTGTATTGGTGTTTGTAGGATTAACTGCATACGATACACAAAGAATTAAATCTACTTATTACCAGGTTGCCGGAACTGCTTTTGCAGGAAAAGCTGCCATCATGGGTGCACTGACATTATACTTAGACTTTATAAATCTGTTCATAATGTTAATGCAATTATTTGGTCAGCGCAGATAACATATATTGAAAATAAATTTTTTAAAGGGGGCTATCTTTTTAAGCCCCTTTTTTTATATCTTTTTAAACCTGAGGTTTAAAAGTAAATTTAAGTAAGGTAGTAGATTTATTAGAACTTTATTTTTAATATTTTTAATTTTACCAAACTTTATTTGGGCTAACGATTATGAAATTTCTAATCCTGGAACAATTTTTATAAATCAAAATAGTCTCTTATCAACCTTAGAAAAGGAAAAAAATCTCAACAAAACTTGCCAGAATGAAAAAAATATTGAATATGATCTTATAGATCTCAAACCAGATAAAAATTTAAAAGGGCATATTATAGGAAATGAAATTAGACATAAATTAAATCCGATAATCAAGAAATACTGTTATTTCTTGTTATCTAAATTAGATGGAAATAATGAAAAGGCGAATACCCTAAAAAAAGGTATTAAAAAATTCTACTCAAAATTAGTTAAAACAAATTACTTACTTGGTTTTCATAAAGATGAAGATGACTCTGATCATGCCTATGCCACTAGTATTTCTGTTATACCAACTTTATTTGTTTATTCTCATATGAGAAGCTCTTTTGATAAAAATGAAATTAAGCAAATTGATGAAATGTTTAAGAAACTTGTAAAAAAGAATGAGTACATGTTCTCAAAAAAGGTAGGTGTCTCAAGATATAATAACCATGCTTACTATAATAATAATTTAAGATTAATGGTATCAATAGTAACTAATGACTTGGAGATGTATAACAAGTCAATCTCTTTTTTTTACAAACAAATGAGAGAAAATAAAACTGACACTGGCCTATTTAAATTTGATAGTAAAAGGGGGGAGTGTGCTTTGCATTACAATTTGCATGTATTAAGCCCCTTGATGAGCACATTGTGGAATTTAGATTTACAAAATATAGATGTTAAAAATACTAAACTAAACGGAAGCCATACGATTGATGAAATTGTCAGTATTGTCATAGATGCAGTTAATGACCCAAGGATTGCAATTAAACAAAATAAAAAACTTGGGTATACAGAGGCAGCTCGAAAAACATGTAGCTCAGATACAGATACAAAAAATTTTGGCAATGATGAGATAAGAATGCCTTATGAGTCTACTTTTTGGTTTGCTCCATATTTCTCATTGACAAACAATATTGAAAATAAAGATAAATTTATTGACTCTATGCTTTCGAATAAATATTCATATGACGGTCAAGCAGACTCTTCATTTGTGAGCTACTTTATGGATTACATTTATCTTGACCAAAATACAAATAAACCAATAGAAGTATTTAAATCCATTTCATTTGATGATTTAGATTTTTAACAAATCAATAATTAATCAACATAAAAAAGTATTATTTCTTATCTTAACTTGTAATATCCTTCCGTGATTGGATATCTATTTGCAATTGGGGCAGCTGCAATATGGTCAACTGTAGCTCTCTCTGCTACCAGAATAGTCAGATACTTTGGAAGTTATAATTATAACTTATTAAGACTTTTAGGAATTATTGTTTTCTTCTTTCCTTATGTTTATTTTAATTGGAAACCAATTTATTTTAACGAGTCTATATTTACAGCGATTGTTTTGTCATCGATTATTGGCATAATTATTGGTGATACTTTTTTATTTGTGTGTCTCAAAAGATTAGGGCCAAGAAGACAGGCATTACTTTTTTCAATGCAAATTCCATTTACAATCATTCTAGCAGAAATATTTCTTCATACTTTGCCATCATTAATTGAGCTGATTGGTTGTGGCTTAATTTTTTTAGGAATTATAATTGCAATTCAGTTCAATCGCACCATTACTGATGATGACCTAGAAAATATTCAAGGCAATAAATATATAGGTTTATTTGCAGGCGTAGGGCTTGCTCTTTGTCAATCTATTGGGATAATTTTAATGAAACCTGTATTGGTCTCAACAGATCCAATTGTGGTTTCCTATCTTCGAGTAATTGTAGCTGCAATAATTATGTTCAGCAGTTTATTTTTTATTAAAAATAATCAACTATGGGATAGGATGAGGGACATTAAGAAAACCCTCTTAAGTGTATTTTTGGGTTTTATGGGGATGGGAGTAGGAATGACATTGTTGATATACGCTTTAAAATATGGAAACCCTGGTGTTATATCAACATTATCAAGCACCATGCCAATAATGATTATTCCGATATTATGGATTGTTACTAAAAATTATGCAGGTCATCTAGCAGTTATAGGTGCTACTTTGACATGCTTTGGGGCAGGTATTATTTTTTTAAGTTAATCAGAGCCTTTTTCTACATTAACAATTTTTAACTCTTTTGTTTTTTTAATTTGCGTTTGTAGGATTTTATTCAAGGGATCTCTACCTAAATATTTTTTAAATTTTTTCTGACTTTGCGCTGCTTTATCTGTATTGCCCTCGGTGATTGCAACTAATGCGTCTCTTAAATGCTCTAATCCCTTTTGTTCATTAGAAGATTTGTAACGCATATATGCAGCACGTGGATAAATAAAAAGTTTAGTAAAGGCATAAGAAAATAAAATTAAAAGAATTACAAATGTGATTAAGACAAAAAGAAATTGAACAATAGGAATACTCAATTGCCATATACCTAAAACAAGAGACAAGTTACCAGCATTGTTAAACAAGTAAAAAAGAGAACCGTAACCAGCAACAAAAATTATTAAAATTATCAGTAGCCTTATCATCAGATCATATTCTCTAAAAAATTTTGATTATCATTATATGTTTGTGCCAGTTGGTAAGACGATTTAAAGAATATTTTTTGGTTAGAATTTAATTTCTCATATTCTATTATTGCTTTTGCGTATTGTCGATTATTCATCGCATTTATAAACGATGGTAAAGGTTCTGAGGAATTTTTTGTGATTTGAATTTCAAAAATATTTTCAATGATTTTTTTAAACCACTGAAAATTGTTTTTTTTCATAAACTCTTTTTGCACATATTCATTTTCATTAATTTGTAATTGCTGAATTGAATATGTATAATCGGGGATTGTAAGTAGTTCCTCAAATTTTTCATTTTTAAAAAATAAATATTGATTTTGAAGTTTTTGGATATGTTTATTTCGAATTTGTTGTTGATCAATATTAATAATAATTTGATTGATAGATAAAATTAATTCATATGCTTCATCATTGGACAGAGTGATCTGTTGTGGTTCTGGCTCAGACTGAATAATTTTCTGCTGTGGTATATTTTGAACATTTTGCGCTAGTTCTAGTATTAAAGACTCGAGGCGATCAACTTTATCTTCGAGCTCTTTATTATTTAAGTCACTAACTGGAAGTGTCTTTTTTTCAGTATCAAGTATTTGAGTTTCTTGCATTGAATTACTAAACTGAGGTATATCTAATAATAAAAGGTTATTTCGATACAAGTAGCCTGCTCCTACAGTAATTATGACTAAAAAGATAATAATTAAAAAAAGGTTTCGTTGAAGAAAACTTTTTTTACTGTCATTTTTTTGATTTTCAGACATTCAATAAGAATCTATATTTTTTTATAATAATGAAAGTTTTGGCAATAGAAAGTTCTTGTGATGATACTTCGATATCCATTGTAAATGGTGACAAAAACATTGAGTTTCTTGAAACTATTAATCACAGAAAATTTCATAAAGACCATGGTGGCGTCATACCAGAAATGGCGGCGAGACAGCATTTAGAAATCCTAGATCTGTTAGGTAAATCTATCAAAAAAATTAATTTCTCAAATATTTCAGCAATTGCTGCAACATTTGGACCTGGATTGATTGGGGGATTAATTGTTGGAACGTCTTTTGCAAAAGGTTTGTCAATATCTAAGAACATTAAACTTATCCCGATCAATCACCTACAAGCTCATCTATTATCCCCTCGACTCGTTTCTAATATTAAATTTCCATATTTATGTTTGCTTGTCTCAGGAGGGAACACAGCATTAGTCTTAGTTAAAAGTTCAAATGAGTTTATAACTCTCGGATCGACTATCGATGACTCTGCAGGTGAGTGTTTCGACAAAGTTGCTAAAGGCTTAGGATTGGGTTATCCTGGTGGACCAGAAATAGAGAAGTTAGCTTTAAAAGGCAATAATAATAAAATTAAACTCCCAATGCCTTTAACAAAAAAACCTAATTGCGATTTTTCTTTTTCAGGTTTAAAAACGTCAGCGTTAGATTTCATAAGAAAAAATAAAAAAACAAAAATGTTTTTGAAAGATTTCTCAGCTTCGTTTCAATACACCATATCCAAATTATTCAAAATTAAAATTTTAAATAGCCTTGCACAATTAAAAAAAGATAAAATTATAATCAATGATTTTTCTATTTGTGGTGGGGTGGCAGCAAATAAATATTTAAATACAGAACTTCGAAAATTTATTGCAAATCAAGAGCTCAATTTCCATCAAGTGCCTTTATCCTTATGCACTGATAATGCTGCAATGATAGGATGGAATGCTATCGAAATTATGAAGGCTAGAAAAATTAAATTAAATAATTACAATGTCAGACCGACACCCAACATATTGATACATGAACACTTCTAAAAATTACTGGCTCCTTAAATCAGAACCTAGTTCTTGGTCATGGGAGCAACAAAAAAAGAAAAAAACAGAACACTGGGATGGCGTAAGAAACTATCAAGCAGCTAACAATATGAAAAAAATGAAAAAAGGAGATGAATGTTTGTTTTATCACTCGGTTACAGAAAAGGCGATTAAGGGAATTGTTAAGGTTACTAAGGAATATTATCCAGACCACACAGATAAAAAAGGAATATTTGGAATGGTTGATGTAACCTATGTAAGAGAACTAAAAGAAGTTTATTTATTTGAAATAAAATCAGATCCTTTTTTTCAAGACTTTCCTCTCGTAAAACAAGCTCGGTTAAGTGTGATGCCTGTTACGTTGAGACAATGGAATAAATTAATGAAGATGAGTGAAAAAAATGAGAGAATTTAAATTATCTAATCCCCTTTTATCTAAAGATCAGTACGAGGAAATGTATGCTGAGTCATTTAAAGAAAAGGAACAATTCTGGTCTAAGATTGCAAAATCACAACTCTCATGGTTTAAAGATTTCACTAAAATTAAAAATACTAATTACGACGGGGATGTGTCTATCAAGTGGTTTGAGGATGGAGAATTGAATGTTTGTTATAACTGCGTAGACAGATATGCTGAAACACAACCCGAAGAAATAGCAATTATTTGGGAGGGTGATGAGACTAGTCAAAATAAAACTTATACTTATAAAGAGTTAAAGTCAGAAATAAGTAAATTCGCCAATGTTTTAAAAAAACTTGGTGTCAAAAAAGGCGATGTTGTCACAATTTATTTAACTATGATCCCTGAGGTTGCTTTTGCTATGTTGGCTTGTGCAAGAATAGGGGCAATACATTCTGTTATATTTGGGGGCTTCGCCCCAGAATCAATTGCGGGCCGTATTAAAGATTGTAAATCTCAGTTTGTAATTACTGCTGATGAGGGAATTCGTGGTGGTAAAATAATTCCATTAAAAAAATATATTAACACAGCATTAGAAGACTGTGATGACTCTATAAAAACTTTAGTTGTTCGGTACACTAATACTCAAGACAACTTACATCAGGTTAATAATTTTTATTACGATGAATTAATTCAAGAAGTGGATGATCAATGTGAATGTATTTCTATGAACGCTGAAGATCCTCTTTTCATTTTATATACATCTGGCTCAACTGGTAAACCTAAAGGAGTTCTTCACACAACTGGTGGGTATTTGGTCTATGCCTCGTTTACACATAAATACTCTTTTGATTATCACCCTGGAGATGTTTACTGGTGCACTGCAGATGCGGGATGGATAACAGGACATTCTTATTCTGTTTACGGCCCTCTAGCAAATGGTGGCACAACATTACTGTTTGAAGGTGTTCCTAACTATCCAGATTTTTCAAGATTTTGGGAAGTTTGCGAAAAATACAAAGTCAATATTTTTTATACCGCCCCTACTGTATTAAGATCTTTGATGAAAGAGGGTAATTCTTATATTAAAAAATGCGATTTAAGTTCTTTGAGAATTTTAGGAACAGTTGGGGAACCAATTAATCCAGAAGCATGGAATTGGTATTCGTCAATCGTTGGTAAAGATAAATGCCCTGTGATTGATACTTGGTGGCAGACGGAAACAGGAGGGCATCTGATTTCACCAATACCTGGTATTTCAAAGCTTAAACCTGGAAGTGCAACTCAACCATACTTTGGAATTGATGCCGCAATAGTTGATGATGATGGAAATGTCTTAGAAGGTGAGTGTGAGGGTAAACTTTGTATTTTAGATAGTTGGCCAGGACAGATGAGAACAGTTTATGGAGATCATCAGCGTTTCATTGATACTTATTTTAGTCAGTTTAAAGGAAAATACTTTACAGGAGATGGATGTCGAAGAGATAAAGATGGTTTTTATTGGATTACTGGTAGGGTAGATGATTGCATCAATGTGTCTGGGCATTTGTTGGGGACGGCTGAAATTGAGAGTGCTTTTGTTGAACATGAATTAGTTTCTGAAGCGGCAGTAGTAGGCTATCCACACGATATTAAGGGCCAAGGCATCTATGCTTATGTAACAACAAATACTGGGGTTCAAGTAAGTGAAGATTTAAAAAAAGAGCTTGTCCTGTGGATTAGAAAGAAAATAGGTCCAATCGCAACACCAGATAAATTACAGTTCTCACCAGGACTTCCAAAGACAAGGTCAGGTAAAATTATGAGAAGAATTTTAAGAAAGATAGCATCAAATGAGCAAGATCAGTTAGGTGATACCTCAACATTAGCTGACCCAAATGTTGTTCAATCTTTAATAGACGGGTCTAAAGATATCTAATTTATCCGATACAACAAATTTATATAACTCAATCAAAAGGATTGAACAAGGAAGTAGTATTGATCATGTTGTTAATACTTACCCAGAGATAAAAAGAAATTTTTTATTTTTAGTATTACAAGAATATTATAGAAATTATGAAAATCACAATAAGATACTTGTAAGATATATTAATGATAAGACATCAAAAAATATTGCAACTCTTTTAAGAATTAGTCTGACATTATTATATTTCTCAAGTAAGCCACATTACGCAGTAGTTAATGATACAGTAGAGACTAGTAAAGATTTTAAAAAAGAAAAATTAGTAAATGCTGTTTTAAGAAATATTTTAAGAAACGCGAACAAGATAAAATATGAAAAAAATATCTATCCTAATTTTAAAAAGGTACTTGATAAAATATTTTCAAGTAAATCTATAAGAGATTATATTTATGAAACATTGTTTATAAAACCTAAAAATTATCAAATAAGTTTAATAGATAATAGAGATGCTCTTTATAGTAAAAGAGTATTAATTTTGGAAAAAAAAATTAATAAGAAATGTTTTGTTCAAGATATTGGTAATTTTGAGGTAATTAATTCAATACATAAATTCTATAAAGACAAAAATTTGATTGATGTGTGTGCAGCTCCTGGAGGTAAGAGTGTATTACTGCAATCACTAGGATTTAATGTATTAGCTATAGACAAGTCTCAAAATCAGATAAATAAATTTAAAGAAAATCTAAATCGTTTAAATATAAAAATTAATATCCATAAATTAGATTTTCTTAAGAAAAAATTCACTGATAAATTTAATTCCATTTTGTTAGATGCACCATGCAGCGCATTGGGAACCTTTAGAAGGAATCCGGATGTCACTGTAAAAATTGATCCGTCTCAAATAAAAAAACATCAAAAAACACAGATACTAATGTTAGAGAAATCATTGAAAATTCTCAATTATGGTGGATTTTTAGTGTATATTGTTTGCTCTTTTCATCCCTTTGAGACAATCGATGTCATTGATAAAATTATTCAAAAACATAAAAATGTTAAAATACACAGTATTGAAACAGATAAGATGATAAAAAGACAAAATGGATATTTTATTAATCCCCTAAGCTTCAAAGACATTGGGGGGTCTGATATTTTTTTTGTTTCAGTTATAGAGAAAATATAATGAGTGTAAAAATTTCTCCATCAATTTTAGGTGGAACATTTTCAAATATGGAAAAAATTATTTCTGATATTGATAAGTCTAAAGCAGAATATATTCATTTTGATGTTATGGATGGTGACTTTGTACCTAATTTAACTTTTGGTCCTAAGTTTATCTCTGAATTAAGGAAATTTTCCGATAAAATTTTCGATGTACATTTAATGATAAATAGAGTCGAAACGTTTTTAGATGAATATATCAATGCTGGTTCTGATGTAATTACATTTCATTGTGAAGTTAATGAAGATTTAAAAAAAATTATTACAAAAATTAAAAAAAGTGGAATAAAAAGTGGTTTAGCGATTAAACCAAAAACACCTTGGACAGAAATTAAACCTTATCTTAATTTTGTTGATCAAATCATTATAATGACAGTAGAGCCTGGATTTGGTGGTCAAGAGTTCATGAATGACCAAGTTGATAAAATAAAACATATCTCAGACTATGTAAAAGCAAATAATTTAAATGTTAATATTGAAATAGATGGGGGTATAAATTATGATATAGGTAAGATATGTGTTGATGCTGGCGCTAATATCCTTGTTGCTGGATCATTTTTATTTAATCAAGGTGACTTAATAACTGCAATAAACAAATTGTCTGATAATTTTAATTGATGGGGAAAAATGCAATTATATCAGTTTTTGATAAAACGAATTTGGATTTAATTGCAAACTTTCTTATCAAGAAAAAATTTACTATTTACTCCACAGGAGGAACTTCTCAATACTTAAAATGTATCAATATTCCTCATATAGAAATTTCAAAGTATACAAAGCAAAAAGAAATTTTAGACGGCAGAGTAAAAACACTTCATCCTAAAATATTTGGCGGGCTATTAGGAACAAATAGTCAAAACCACAAAAAAGAGCAAAAAAACCTAGGAATAGTGATTTTTGACATACTAGTTATAAATCTTTATCCCTTTGAGGAAACTTTAAGAAGAACCAAAGATGAGTCAAAAATTATAGAAATGATAGATATCGGTGGTCATAGCTTAATAAGAGCATCTGTTAAAAACTATAATCATACAATACCAATCACAAACCCGAGTGATTACAAAAATTTTATGAAAGCATTTCCATTAAAACAAACTCAAAAAAAAATGTTTGCCAAAAAAGCAATACAACAAATAGCTAATTATGACAACGCAATATTTAATTGGTTTGATGGAAATATAAAAGATGAGTATGAATTAAGGTATGGTGAAAACCCTCATCAAAATGCAAGAGCCCTTGTAAACAATGATAAATTTGCTCAGTTAAGTGGTGATAAAAAACTAAGTTATAATAATTTATTGGACTTGGATGCTGCTGTAAAAATTGCATATGGAGTAGATACAAAAAATAATATTTGCGCAATTATTAAACATAATACACCTTGTGGTGCAGCAATAGGGAAAATACAAACAGAGTGTTATGACAAGGCTTTAGCTGGAGATCCATTAAGTGCTTTTGGTGGTGTAGTTTCATTTAACAAAAAGATTAGTAAAAGGACAGCAAGACTTTTATTAAAAAACTTTTATGAAGTAATATCTGCACCTGGTTATGAAAAAGAGGCATTAGATATTCTTAAAACAAAAAAAAATTTAAGAGTAATAAAAGTAAAAAAAATTAATCAGAAATTTGAGGAGAGATCATTTTTTGGGGGAACATTAATTCAAGATACTAATAATAAAAAAACATCTGTTGAAAATATTAATGGTGAGAATAAATTGAGTGTAGAAAAAATAAATTTTTTTGTAAACATCCTAAAAAATATTAAATCAAATGCAATAGCATTATTTGATGAAAATAGCTTAATTTCTCAATCTGGAGGACAGACATCACGAGTCGATGCCCTTCAAAACTGTTTGTACAAATTTAACTTAAGGCATAAGTTTAGAAAATTAAAAAAAGCATACTTATTTTCAGATGCATTTTTTCCTTTTGTAGACTCATTATCAATTATAAAGAAGCAAAAAATTAAAATTGAAACATATGCTCCAATGGGGTCTAGAAACGACCCAGATATTCAAAGGCATATCAAAAAATATAAGTTAAATTTTTTTAAGTTAAGTGAACGTCACTTTAAACATTGATTGATATATATAAAAATAAGCCACCAAAAAATAATTATATACCCTTAAAAAGGTATCAGAATGTCGTTTTTACAAAGAAATATAATATTGATATTATTGAAACCTTTTTTAAGAAGTTTCCCGAGGAAAAAAGAGGAAGAAAAAAATTCAAAGAAAAAGAAATAATGAACCAAAAAGCATTGATTTATGAGGAAATTTTTCAAAAGGCACTTAAAATAAAATCTATTTGTATTGGTTCCATTAGAGAACAAGTATCAAAAGATATAATTAAGATAACAGTATCATTCTTCAAAAAAAATGAATGAAAACAGGATATTATTTGTCGATCTAGATGGAACCTTGATAAAAGAGGATTTATCGGATTTGGCATTTGCAAATAGTCTCAAAACTAATCCTTTGAAACTTATTTTTTATGTATTTGTATTTTTTTTTAAGGGAAAATCGTATCTAAAAGAAAAAATTTCTAAAAATTATATTGTTCCTATTGAAAAATTAAATTTTAATAGTGCTACCTTAGACTATGTAAGAGATGTTAAAAATCGTCATCGAGTCGTTTACCTAATTTCCGGAAGTCATCAATTGCTTGTAGATCAAATTGATAGACATTTAAGAATTTTTTTTGGGTCATTTGGTACGAATATCGATTTTAATATGGTTGGTAAAAATAAAGTTGAGTTTATAAATAATGAACTGAAAATTTCAGAATTTGATTATTTAGGAAATAGTAAGCAAGATTTACCAATATGGGAACATACAAAAAAAATTATATTCACAAATGTTTCTAAAGATTTAAGGGAAATTATCAACTCCTCAAAACTTGATAAATTTGAAATTAAAGAAAATTTTCAAAAATAGATAATGACTTTTTTATTATTTATGCAAATTACATTTGTATGTTTATTGGGAGCCATGTCTCCTGGACCTAGTATGATGGTTGTAATAAATAATTCTATTTTCAAAAATAAATTTAATGGGATTTTAACAGCTTTAGGTCATGGGGTTGGTATTGGAATATATGCTTTATTTGCCGTAATTGGTATTGGTTTAATAATCAAAGCAAATTTATATTTATTTATTAGTTTAAAAACCTTATCAATAATATTTCTATTTTACCTTGGTATTCAAGCTTTAGTAAAAACAAATCATGTTGAATTTCATGAGGGGAGGGTCAAGTATGGAATTCAATCATTTTTTCAAGGACTAAGCATTTCAATTCTAAATCCAAAAATACTTATATGGTTTTTAGCAATATACTCTCAATTTATGTCGTCAAATAATGATATTTTTTTTAATTTATCATTAGTATTAATTGCAAGTACTGTAGATGCTTTGTGGTATATATTATTGGTTAATATAGTAACTTCTAAAAATATATTGGAATTAGTAAAAAATAAATCTTACTTGATACAGAAAATTGTTGGTTGTTTATTTATAATATTATCAATAATTTTATTAACAGATTTATTATAATAAAATTGTTCAATTTTCTTGGAGCGGGCGAAGGGATTCGAACCCTCGACTTCAACCTTGGCAAGGTTGCGCTCTACCCCTGAGCTACGCCCGCAGTATTAAAAGAAAGTATTTTATAAACCTCCTTTTTGTAGCTATCAAGATAAAATCAACAGATAGAACAATAATGTTTATTGTAAAAGCACGTTTTGTTACTATTTAAATATTATGAGTTCTGTAATTGATATTAACCAAGATCAATTTTTAGAAGAAGTAGTTGAAAAGTCTAAGACTACTCCAGTAATTGTAGATTTTTGGGCTCCTTGGTGTGGCCCTTGCAAGCAATTAACACCAACTTTAGAAAATGTAGTAAATAGAAAAAATGGAAAAGTAATTCTTGCAAAAATTAATGTCGATGAAAATCAAGGTATTGCCTCTCAATTAAATATACATTCAATTCCAACTGTTTATGGATTTGTTGACGGAAAACCCTTAGACGCCTTTCAAGGCGCGCAACCAGAAAGTAAGGTTGAAGCTATGATAGATAAAATGATTGAGGCGACACCTGGAAATGAAATACCTAAACTTATTGAAGAAGCAGATCAATTATTTGGTGACCAGAAGTTTGAAGAGTCTTTAAAACTCTTTGAAAGTCTTGTTGGGATGGATCCAGGAAATCCAAGAATAATTGCCGGAATGCTAAGATGTTTAATCCAAATCAAACGATTTGATGATGCAATTCAAATGTTTGACTCATTTGATGAGAAAATTTTAGAGAATAATGAAATTATGAAAATCAAGAAGCTCTTAGATTCAACTAATAAGGAAGATGATGAAATATTAGATGAGAGACTAATTGAAGAGGTTAATAATGATCCAAAAAATATGGATTTGCGCTTTAAACTAGCTAATAGCTACCTTTCATTAAGTGAAACTGAAAAAGGTTTTAATGAACTTTTAAGAATTTTTGAACAAAACCCTAAATGGAATGAAGAAGCTGCGAAGAAAAAACTTTTAGAGTTTTTTGATCTGCTGGGATTTAATGATCCAAATGTCGTAGTGGCTCGAAAAAAGCTATCAAGTATGATGTTTAAATAATGGAAGATAATATAAAAAAACTATTTGAGGTTGACTCTAAAAAAATTCCAAGCTCTATTCCAATATTCCCCCTTGATAACGTTTTACTGCTTCCATTTGGGAAGCTACCACTCAACATATTTGAAGAAAGATATATTAAGATGACTCTTGATAGTCTTAAAAACAACAGAATGATTGGCATAATTCAACCTAAAAATAATAATAATGAGTTGTTTCAAATGGGGTGTATTGGAAAAATTACCTCATATATAGAAACACCAGACTATAGATTAGTTTTAAATCTTGAGGGTGTTTGTAGATTTGTTCTCCATGAAAGAAACCTTACTCCTCATGGATATTATCAAGCAACAATTGACAGCCAAGATTATTTTTCAGATTTAAATAATATGGAACCTAATGTCGATCGTGCTGAGTTAATACAAAAATACACTAACTTTTTTAAGATGAAAAAATTAGATATTGATAAAAATGTACTAGCTGAAACGTCTAATTTACAACTCTTATCTACTTTGGCTATGTTAGCACCATTTAACAAAATTGATAAACAAGCTATTCTCGAATCTCCAAATATCTCTACAAGGATTAGTACAATAAATTCGATACTCGATTTAAATACATTCCAAGTTGTAAGTAACAAAAACTCTAATCAGTTAAATTAATCCTACCCATTGCTTGCTTGATAAATACATCTCTTAAGAATTTAAACTTTCTTAAACTTGTAAAACCTGCTTTAACAATTTTTTTATTTAATTGATTTTTACCCTCATAAAAGAAGTTTAATAAGGAGGTAAAAGTAAGAAATATTGAGCTTTCAACAATTCTTCTTGAGTAATAAAAAGAGTTAATATTTTTTTCTTCAAGAGAATATTGATCTAATAATTTACAGAGTGTTTGAACATCTTTAATACCGAGATTCCATCCTTGACCAGCAACTGGATGTATTGATTTTAAACTATCGCCAATATAAATAAAATTATCATTATATTTAATAAGATGAGGGATTATGGGAAATTTCGATATTGATTGATCAAAAATTAATTTACCATGGGATTTTATAATTTTCTTATTAATAAGTTTTTGTATTTGGTATTTATCTATGTCTTCTTTAGATGAATAAATAAAAGTTGATTTTTTTTTATTACCAGAAGGTGCTGGCAAGACAGCTAAAGGACCTTTATGAGTAAAAAACTCATATGCTGTATTATTATGATCTTTGGAATGCTTAAAAAAACCAACATAAGATTTATGTTTTTGATCAAAAGAAATAGTTTTGTGATTTAAGTTAGAGACAATGTTCTTTCCAATGCTAATTATTACTTTTTTAAATATATAATTCTTATTATCGATAAGTATAAGTTTATCTGGTAGAATTTCACTTGTATCAATATTAGTTTCAATTTTTAATATTTTTAGATTTACTAATTTTTGTCTAGCTACTTTTGACATCTCCTTATTTAAAATCACATTACCCATAGACTCTTCATCATTTTCAAAAATCAGGGGATTTTCATTGATGTTATCTTCAATAATTATTTTATCTATTGGCTGGGGCTGTGATTTCAGCTTATTCCAGATACCCAATTGTTTTAAAAAATCTATAGAATTAGCGTTTACTGCCAACGTTCTATCATCATTAGGTAATTCAACTTTTTTATCTATCACTAAAACTTTGAATTTTTTTTTTACTAAAGCTAGGGCTGCAATAGCCCCAATAAGTCCTGCACCTATAATTAAAAAGTCATATTTATGTATTTTATTTTTCATTTAGACGCATATATTTATTTCAAACAATGAAGAATAACTATATTCCTGAGATCTTTAAAGAAAAAATATATTTGTCTTTAAAATATATGTATGCATTTTCTCTTCTGTTGCTATCTGTTCTTTCCCTGTTGTCATTGTTGACGTTTGACATTAATGATAACTCATTTTTAACTAGTACTAGCAATGAGGCTCAAAATTTTATGGGTAATTTAGGTTCATATTATGCAAGTTTTATTTTTTATACATTTGGGGTCTTAGGGTATTTAGTAACTTTATTTTTTTTAATTTATTCAATATTGATTTTCTTAAATAGGTCACCAAATTATATTTTTATTAGATTATCATTATTTTTTATAAGCTTAGTTTTGATACCTCAATCATTAATATACTTTAATTTTAATTTTATATTCATAGAATCAATAGAGACATGGGGGGTTTTTGCCAACTATCTTTATAATTTTTATAACTTTGAATATATAAGCTACGCACTGTCTTTCTTTGGCCTTTCAATTTATTTACTTTCACAAAATATTTTAACTTTATTTAGATTTCCAAGGATTAGTTTTGGAAAAATATTTAAGAGGTATGTTCCAAATGACAGCCTCAATACAAAGATCAAAAAAGATCCGTTTATTAACAATATCAATATGGATAATTCTCAAGAAATTAAAGATTTAAATGAAGAAAATAAGAACATCAAATCAGAAAAAAAATCGGGGTATCTATCACCATCCCTTGAAATATTAGACTCAAACAATACCCTTGCAAAAAAGAAATTAGATAAAGAGAATATTAAAGCTAACTCAGACTTACTTGAGAGGGTTTTTCAAGATTTTAATATTGAGATACAAGTAATAAATGTAAAACATGGCCCAGTTGTAACTCTTTTTGAAATACTTCCTGCAGCAGGTATAAAGATAAATACAATAATTAATTTAGCTGACGATATATCTAGGAGCATGGGTGTTGGCGCTGTACGCATAGCACAAATATATGGAACCCAATACTTAGGTGTAGAAGTACCGAATGACCAACGTGAAACGGTTACAATTAAGGAGCTTTTAATTAATGAAAATTTTAAAAATACATCATCGAAAATTCCTATTTGTATTGGTAAAGACATATCTGGAAATATCGAAGTGATTGATCTAAGTAAGACACCGCACCTTCTAGTTGCTGGTACCACAGGTTCAGGTAAATCTGTTTTTATTAATACTTTGTTAGCAAGTATTTTATATAAATTTTCACCGAAGGACTTGCGCTTAATTCTCATTGACCCAAAGATGTTAGAACTTAGTGTTTATAACGACATTGCTCACTTATTGACCCCTGTAGTCACTGAACCAAAAAAAGCAATTATAGCCCTTAAGTGGGTATGTAAAGAAATGGAGCGACGTTATTCGCTTATGAATGAGGAGAATACCAGAAATTTAGAGGGTTATAATCAGAAGTCGATTGAAAAACTACCGTTTATTATAGTCTTTATTGATGAAATGGCAGATTTAATGATGACTGCTGGTAAAGAGGTTGAGCATTATGTTCAAAGACTTGCTCAAATGGCAAGAGCTTGTGGAATACACTTGGTTATGGCTACTCAGAGGCCAAGTGTAGACATAATCACAGGAAGTATTAAGGCAAATTTTCCATCAAGGATAAGTTTTCAAGTTGCAAGCAAATATGACAGTAGGACAGTTTTAGGAGAAATTGGTGCAGAGCAATTACTCGGTAACGGAGATATGCTTATGTCAAAAAATGGAGGTAACATTATCCGTTATCAATCAGCCTTTATATCAGATAATGAGGTAAATAAATTAATTAAAGAAATAAAAAGAAGTCAAAAGGTTCAATATCTTGATGAATTAGACCAAATAATAAAAAACAATGATGAGAATTTTGATAGCTTAAGTGATGAAGATGAAGCGCTAATTACAAAATCTATAGACCTTATCAAATCTACAAACAAAGCATCTACAAGTTTTCTTCAAAGAAATTTCCAAGTTGGATACAATAAAGCAGCAAGGATAATGGAAGCATTAGAGCATCGTGGTGTTGTATCAGCACCTAATCATGCTGGCAAGAGAGATATTTTAATCAATAATTAATTTCAAGATACCTGTATTAGTAACAATTTTTAAATCAATGTTAATGCCTTTTTTGATTTTATTTTTTAAGTTTGTTATATGAGTATCTAGTTTATTTATTTGAATATCTTTGTCTTGACTCCAAATTAATTTATATAAAAAAATTTTATCTACACCTTTATCAGCATTTAAAATTAAGTTAGTAATAATAATATTATGTATATAATTCAAATTTATACTCTGCTTATTGCGAGTTATGGATTGATTTATAGGTTCATAATTAAAATTTCCTACCTTTATAAATTTATTATCAAAATGATTTTTGATGTCTGAAAAAAGTAGTTCAAAAGGAATGGGTAATTTAAGGTATGATGATTTAGTAAAAGAAGTTAACTTTAATTGACTATTTTCAAAAAAAATATTTAATTCAAAAAAATATTTTTTTGATTTTTCAAATGTAGTGGGTATTTTTTTTTGAGCAAATAGGGCAAGTATTATTTTTGTATAAAATTCATCATTGCATTTGATTAAAATCATTTTTTGATTTTATTTAAAGCAAAAGGTTGAAAAAAGTTTTTTGGAATATTTTCAAAACCACAATTTATAAAGTAAATACTCAGATTTGTTTCATTACTATTTATTGATATTCTTTTCAGAAAATTAAACTCTAAACTATTTTGGATTTTTATTTTTATATCACCGTTATTATATATTTTTTTAATATTGGGATAGTTTTTAATAATTAGCTTCAATTCATTAAGAACATCATCATTTTCTAACTTATTCACAATATTTTGATTGTCATTTCTTATGACAAAATAATCATTGTTATAAATAATTGTAAAAAGTTGTTTATCTATATATTCATAACGCAACAATCCGTCATTGTAGTAAAGATGCCCAAATTGTGTTGACCCATCCTCGTATACCTCTTCGAAATCACAGCTAACACTGTTATTTGCAAATGTTAAGTTTGCATTTAGTATACTAATTAAAAGAAATATATATTTCATCTAAAAATTAATGAGCCTATTCTAATAAAATTAGTTTGGAAATTTAAAGCAATCTGGTAATCACCGCTCATGCCCATACTTAATTTTAAGTTTTCATTTATATTATTTTTCAGATCTAACATTTCTTTAAAAAAAACACTTGGGTTTGATGTATTTGGAGGTATACACATTAAGCCACTTACACTAATTTTTTTTTCGATTGAATAACTATACAATTCCTTAAGTTCTTTTTTAGAAACACCAAACTTTTGCTCTTCTTGTCCAATATTTACTTGAATGTAAAAGTCTCTTGTTCTTAAGTCTGATAAATTATTTATTTGTTTTGATATTTCATCGATCAATGAGAAACGATCAATTGTTTGTATAGTATCAAAAATTTTTAGAGCTTGCTTAACTTTATTTCTTTGCAAGGGGCCAATGAGATGGAGTTCTAAATCATTATTAATATTTATTTGGCTATATTTTCTATAAGCCTCCTGAACTCTATTTTCTCCAAATAATCTATATCCTTCTGATATTAAAACATTAATGTCATTTAAATCTTGATTTTTTGTGACGATTAACAATTTGGTCTCAGGATATTTATTTAGATTTTTATGAATTGCAATTAGGTTTTCTGAATTAATACTCAAAGGACTATCGGATGTGAAAATCAGAATTAATATTCTTTTTCAAAAACTTTTTTTCATTTTGAGACAAAGAATTTTGTATGGGTAAATTAAAATTCTGAGTTTCCAAAAAATTTTTAATATCATTGATATTTATTTCCATATCTAGACCAAACTGTTTGAGATGATACAAAACCTCAATTAAAATATCCTCTTTTTCAATTAACAACTTATTATAATCTAAAATTTTTCCCCTATAAGTGCTTATAACATTTGGGTCTGTCCATGATTCAAAATGAGTATTTATGTTCGTTCTATTTTCATAGATTTGATATCTTAGGCCCTCATGAGCAGATGTTAAAATCTCTTTTTGGTTAAAATTAAATAATTCATCATAGGCACCATCAGCAGAACCGTAAACATCTTTATATTTTGAGAATAACGACTCAGGACTTCTAGAAATATAAAAATAACAAAAGGTAGTATTAGGATAAATGAAATAATTGTTATTACTAGTTTCAAAAAATGCTGCTCTTGAATTGAGAAATAAGAAATCTTTTTTAAGAGAAAATAAGACAAGATTTTGGTAGAAATTTGAATTTAATTTAAAATCATTAAATTTTATTTCATTAGTTTTATCATCTAAATTTAATTCAGATAAATTTTTATTAAGCGCAGATACAAAGTTATCAACTTGAAAAGAAATATTAGAATTCCTAGATAAATAGTAATTTATGAATTCATTTAAATATAATGTGTCATTACTATCGTAAGAAATAATCCATATAATTTTATTTTTAACGAGTTCGGTTGAAAAATTAGATAATTGATTTTGAATATTTCTTAAAAAAATAAAAAAATCATTCTGATCCTCTTTAGATAAATCTAAAATAAGTTGGTAGGCTGAATTAAAATCCTTATTCGAAATATAGTTATGAAATAACTTGTAATTATAGTTAAGTTTGATTTTCTTTAAAAATTTCATTCTTTATATATGATTAGATCATGAACATTGAGATGTCAAAAATAATTAAACTAATTAAGGAAGGAAGCTTTCAAAAGGCTGAATTAGAAATTAGAAAGGGTCTAAAAAGCTTACCAGATTCATTTGATTTAAATAAGGCTCTAGCAATTGCCCTATTATCTCAAAAAAAATTAAACCAATCCCTAATTGCATATAATAAATGTTATGAGTTAAACAAGAATGACTATGATGTAAACGTGAACATATCTCTCATTTTCAATAAAGTTCAAGATTATAAAAACTCTCTGATATTTAGCGAAAACGCATTAAAGATTAATCCAAATAGGCCTGAGGTTTATCACAATCTTGCTAACAGTTATTTATATATCCCAGACCTAGATAAAGCAGAAAAGTTAATTCTAAAATCGATTGAGCTTCGTGGCGGATTAGAGTCGAAAGAAATTTTGAGATTTATAGACAGCGTTAACATTTATACGGACATTTTATTTGCCAAAGGAGAAATTAAAAAGTTCATAGAAGTATGTAAAAAAGTTTTGGACTCAGATGTCTATATAGGTGATATTTTTAGAAAACTTTTAAGAAATAGTAGAGAAAATATTAGAAAAAGTTATGTCGATTCAATGATAAAAATATTAAATCAAATAGATGAACATGGTAACTCTCTTAACCATAAACTAACCAAAGCAGGTATACATTCTTGCTTAGCTGAATATTATAATAATGAAGATAAAAATATTTCAGAAAAGCATTATATATCCTCTAATAAAATAATATCCAGTGTTCAAAGAGAGTCAGTTTACGATCGTCAAAACATAAATAAAACTATCTTAAAAATGTTTAAACAAAAACAATTAGAGCAATCTCAAAATAGTTCAGAAAATTTAGGTGATGGGCTCATATTTATAATTGGAATGCCCAGATCTGGAACAACTCTTGTGGAGTCAATATTGGCGTCATCCGAAGACTCTTTTGCAGGTGGTGAGAAAGTTTTTTTTAATGTTCAATGTTCTCCCCTTATAAAACAATATCATAACAAGGAACTTGAGAGTAATGTGCTATCAGATCTTGGTAAACAATATTTAGAGATAATTGATATTCAAAGAAAAGGGAAAAGAATATTTATTGATAAAATGCCAAACAATTATCTTTATTACAAATTTATAAAATCTGGACTTCCTAAGGCTAAATTTGTTCACGTTTATCGAGACCCGTGGGATAATGCCATTTCATTGTTTAAACAAAACTTTACAAGGGAATTATCTTATGCGTCTAGTTTTTTTGGTATTGCTCTTGAGTACGCAAATTACGAGAACATTATGAAAGTTTGGATGAGAATTGGGTCAGATGATATTTTTAACGTACGCTATGAGGATTTAGTCTCGAATTCGCAAGATATAATTCAAAAACTTTGGGATTTTTGTGAGCTCTCTGGGCAATATAGCGAGGAAAAAAGAAAGAGCCACTTTGCACAAACAGCAAGTAAGCAACAAGTAACTAAAGAAATTTATGATACATCAGTGAATAAAAAGGAATTTGAGGATTTTAGAGAGGATTTTTTCAAAGATTTAGATACTCAAAGGGAATATTGGTCCACAATAGATAAGTAATTGGGAAAAAATATAAATTGTGTTGCAAAAATGCAACATTTATAGAATTTTTGGCTTTTTTTGTTGATAATTATTCTTTTTTTATGCTTTTTCAATAATATTTCATCAGTTTTAATTAAAACTAAAACAACAATAATAATTAAGAAAGGAAAAATTATTATGAAAAAACTAACATTAGCATTATCTGCTATTGCTGCTGCTTTTTCAGCTTCAGCTCATGCAGATATCTCTGTTTCTGGTTCAGCAAACGTTGCATATTTGTCAACAGCTGCTTCAACAGATGCAGAAAAATTAGCAGTAGGTTCGATTGCAAGCTTTGCGCTTTCAACTACTACTGATACTGGTCTTGGCATTAGTGCTTCTCTTGCTTTATCAAAAGACTACGACAATGACGCTTCAACTGCAGTTGACGGCGGTAACGCTGTTACTTTTACAACTGGCGGTACATCAATTGTAGTTGGTGACGTTGGTGTAAACGACACTATCGGATCTATTGGTGGCGTTGTAAACGGCCCTCTTGATGATACAAGTGGTGTTTCTTCAAACGTAGCTACTGGTTTTGGTGCTGCAGCTGACGATGACGGTCTTGGTGTATCATTCTCAACAGCTATGGGTGCTGCAACATTATCAATCGATTACATCGCAAATACTGCTGCGAACAACTACGGTGTATTAAACCCTGACTCAGGTGAGAGCGCAATGGGTGCTTCAATATCTGTGCCTATGGGTGCATACACAGTTACTGTTGGTGTAGCTGATAATGATAACGGTTCAAGTGCTGCTGGTGGTACAATTGCTGCTGCTCTTGGTGGTGGTACATTGACTGTTGGTTACTCAAACCAAACAATTGATTCAGGTGACCACGCAAGTCTATCAACAACTGGTGATACAACATCAGCTGGTGCAACATACTCTATGTCTCTGGATGCAGATACAACTGTTGCAGTTGGTTACCTTTCAAACAAAGATGCTGACAGTGACTCAGCCTCTAAGATGGAGCTTTCAATTGAAAGAGCACTTGGTGGTGGAGCTTCTGTATACCTAGATATGGTTAACCTAAGTGGTGACGCAGCTACTGATGGTACAGCTCTTGGTTTTGGTACAGCAGTATCATTCTAATAAAGCCTAATTTTTTAAACCAGGTGGGTGATTATCCTGCCTGGTTTTTTTTTATTTCTACCTTGTTATAAGATTATTTATTACATAATATTTTCAAATGTTTAAATTTATTAGGATCTTATTAATTTTATCTGTCTCGTTATTTATTTTTCAATCTTGTAGCAAAGGTCCTTTAGGTGGAGACCACGCAGCAAATATGGCAAAATTAGATAAACTATATGGCAAATGTAAAAACCCTCACAGAAAAATTGTAGGTAAAGATAGAAGAATGCTTTGTGAGGACAAACAAAGAGCAGTTGGGCCTGGTGGTAAAGAGAAACCCCCACTTACTATTGCAAACTTAGCTAAAAATTTTAGCAGAGAGGGCGGTGTAATAAACTACCAAGGTATGGCTATAAATCCCTTTCTATGGCAAGCATCATTAGAATTACTAGACGAATACCCACTTAGAATTGTCGACTCTCAAGGTGGTGTTATTTCTACGGATTGGATTACTGAAAGCACAAGTCCAAATCAAAGATGCAATGTAAAAATTACGATCAAGTCCCAAGAGTTAGTTTCAAATGGAGTGAAAGTAAAATTGATTTGCCAACAAAAAACAGATGATGCTTGGTATAACGACAATAGTACCTATGCAAATGAAGAAAAAGATTTAACTTTGAAAGTACTTAAAATAGCAAATCAAATAAAAGCTCAAGATCAGTTATCATAAAAATTTTTTATGCAAAAGAAATATATTCTAGAGATGTTTCCCTATCCATCGGGGAACATACATATGGGACACGTAAGAAATTATGTAATTGGTGATATTTGTGCACGTTACCACAAACTCAAGGGAGATGAGGTAATACATCCTATGGGATGGGACGCCTTTGGGTTACCTGCTGAAAATGCAGCTATTCAGTTTAATACACATCCTCAAGATTGGACTTTGACAAATATACAAAATATGAAGAACCAATTAAAAAAGCTTGACTTAGATTTAGATTGGGAAAAAGAACTAGCAACCTGCAAAGAGGATTATTATCGATATCAACAAGAGCTTTTTATAGATTTATACAATGCTGGGCTAGCATATAAAAAAGATGCTTTAGTAAATTGGGACCCAGAAGATCAGACTGTTCTTGCAAATGAACAAGTAGTCGATGGAAAAGGCTGGAGAACTGGAGCAATAGTTGAAAAAAAAGTTTTATCTCAATGGTTTTTCAAAATAACAGATTATGCAGAAGAGCTCTTAAATGACCTCAATAAACTAACTTTATGGCCAGAAAAAGTGAAGACTATGCAAAAAAATTGGATTGGTAAGTCTATTGGCGCAGAGATAAAGTTTGAAGTCATTAATACAAATGATCGTTTAAATATATTTACTACGAGACCAGATACGATTTATGGTGCAACATTTATTGCAATATCTATAAATCATAAGTTTGTTAAAAAATTTTTGAAAAAAAATAAAATTGATGAAATAAAAAATACATTTGGCAAAAGTAACGATGAGAAAGAAAAATTAGGGTACCTTTTAGATATAAAGTGTAAACACCCTATTCTAGATAAAGAATTGCCAGTATATATTGCAAATTTTGTTTTAGATAATTATGGAGAGGGCGCAATATTTGGCTGTCCTGCACATGATGAAAGAGACTACGAATTTGCTCAAAAATATAGCTTGCCAATAATTAAAGTTATTCAATGTGATGACAATGAATTACCATATACCCAAGACGGATACTTAATTAATTCCCCTATAGTTGATGGTTTAAATAAAACGGAGGCAATTAAGAAAATAATTGCTTATTTTGAAAAAAATAAAATAGGAACCCAAGCTGTTAACTTTAAGATTAGAGACTGGGGCGTATCTAGGCAAAGATATTGGGGATGTCCCATACCAGTAATATACTATGATGATGGCACTTACAGAGTTTTAGAAAAAGCAGAGTTACCTGTAATACTCCCATATGATGTAAATTTAAACGGCAAAGGGAACGCCCTACTAAATCATGATAGTTGGAGAAAAATAAAATGTCCTAAAACAAATAAAGCTGCTTACAGGGAAACAGATACATTAGATACATTTGTGGACTCATCTTGGTATTACATACGTTTTTTAAATAACAAGCTTAATAAGCCATTTGACGAGGAAGAGGTTAATAAGTACTTACCTGTGGACAAATATATTGGTGGAATAGAACATGCAATACTTCATTTATTGTATTCTCGGTTTTTTATGAAGGCATTGAGAGATATATATAATCTTAAAGTCGACGAACCCTTTAAACAACTTTTTACACAGGGAATGATAACTCACAAAACATACAGAACACTTGATGATAAATGGATAATGCCCAAGGATGTTGTAGAAATTGATGGAAAACTTTTAGCAAAGGAAACAAGGAAAACCATTAAAGAGGGCCCAAGTGAAAAAATGTCAAAATCAAAAAAAAATGTTATTGAGCCAGATGAGATCTTGGAAAATTATGGGATAGACGCTACGAGAATATTTATGGTATCTGACTCCCCTCCTGACAGAGAACTTGAATGGACAGATAATGGTATACAAAGTTCTAAGAACCTAATCAAAAGAATTGAGAAATATTTTCTTGTAAAAAAAACAAAAATTCCCAGCGATACAGAAAAAGTTGTAGAAAAATTTATATATAATATTGAGAAGAATATTTTGGATTTTTCATTAAATAAATGTGTTGCAGACATCTATACACTTTTTAATTATTTGGAAAAACAAAAAATATTTTTAAACGATAGTAGGATCAGTCAGAGAATTCTCGTATGCATGTACCCCATTTTGCCAAGAATGTCTTCAAATATAATGAAAAACTTATTCGACAAAGAAAATATAAAATGCTGGCCCTCTGTGAATACTGATCTATTGTTAGAGACTGATATTATTTTGCCTATACAGGTACACGGTAAGTTGGTAACTACTATACAAACTAACAAGGGTTATGAAAAAGATGATATTTTAGAATTAATATATAAAATTGATAAAATCAAAAGTAAGATAAATAATAGGAAGGTAGTTAAGGTAATTAATGTACAAGACAAAATTATTAACATTATCACTAATTAGCTTAATTTTTTTATCGTGTGCAAAAAGTACCTCAAACCAAAATAATTCAAAATTCTCTGTTGGCTACATTGATGGTGAATTTGATGGTCTCGTTTTAAAAACATTACTTAAAAATAATCTATTTAATATTGGAAGATATGACAAAGAATCAAATTTAATTATAGACGCCGAAATATCACACACCTCATCTTTATTTATTACAAATATTGATAACACATCTGATAGAATGAATATGAACAGCAAACTGTCTGTAAAAATAATAAATCAATTAAATGAATGCGAAATATATAATTTTGATAATGAAATATCACAGTTTTATATATTCGCAGATAGTAATCAATACATAAGTAATGTTGTAGCAGAAAAAAAAATCAAAGAGCAAAATACAGAACAATTAGTTAAAGAATTTATTAATAAAATAACTAGATCTGAAATAGTGTGCAAAGAATAAATGGACAATATTAGCCTTATAGATAGTTTTATTACTAATAGAGCAAAAAAAAAACTTTTAATAAATCAAGTTAATGATGAGATTGGCCTTTTTTACGTAAATCTAATTGAAAATTATACACGAGAAAAAGATATTAAATTAGTTCGCAAGGAAACATTTAGTGAAAATACAGTTACTGATCTCTTTGCTGAAGAAGTTATAAACATATATTTTTCAAATAATAAAAAAGCAATTGAAAGTTTTATCAATTCTAATGATAAATGCATAATTTTTACAGACTATAAAAATTATAAACTATTTTCTGATATATACCTTTGTATAAATGGCTATAATTATCAAAAAGATATAAATATTTATTTAAAAAGAATTTTGAAAATAAACAACTCAGAAATTTTAGAATTTTGTTTATATATGCCTCATTTAACTTTTTCTGAATTGTCAAAATATTTTATAGATGAGTCAAGATATGTTAGAGATAAAAAGATAAAAGAAATTAGTAATTCTATATTAGAAATTAGAAAGAGAATTTATAATCTAAAAAAAAATCAAAAAGAATTGATAAATATCTATACGCTTATAAAACAAGAGGCGCAAATCAAAAAATTTAGTTTTTTAACTTTTTAACTAAAAAATTATATTGTTCTAAATTTTCATAAAAAATTTTAATATTCCCTTTCCCTTTTTTATTATAAGTAATCTTTGTTTTAAATCCTATAGTATCACTTAAAGTTTTTTCTTCATAAATTAAGTTTGGTTCTTGTACGCTTATTTTCCTTTTATTTCTTTCTAGGTCTCTTACGGAAGTTTTACCTGATACAATCTTATTTAAGGTATATTCATCGAAGTCGTTAGGTATTTTGCCAATCAATGCCCTAGCATGACCCATAGAAATTTTACCTTTATTTAATAAATCAAAAAAGAAATCGTCCAAGTCTAATATTCTTAATAAATTAGTTATATGAGATCTACTTTTGCCAACAATATTGGATAATGCCTCATGTGTATAATTATTTTTTTTTATTAATTGTTGGTATGCTTTTGCTTCCTCAGATACTTTCAAATCCTCTCTTTGAATATTCTCAATTAGAGAAATTTCATCTTTATCAAGGTCATCAGGAAGTAGTAGGGCTGGAAGAACTTTCAGATCAGTATTTTGAGCCGCCCTCCATCTTCTCTCACCCGCTACCAGTAAAAAAGTATCAGTATTTCTTTTGGTAACAATAAGTGGTTGAATTAGGCCATTTTTTTTTATTGATTGAGCTAATTCGTCTATTTTTTCTTTATTAAATTCTTTTCTTGGTTGTGTCTCGTCTCTGAATATTTTCTCGATTGGGATCAGTAATAAACCCTTATTGTCAGAGGAACTATTCTGAACTAGATCTTTATTTCCTAGTAAAGAAGATAAACCTTTTCCTAATTTTTTATTTACTACCATTTAAATTACTCCTTTCTAAAAATTCTTTGGCTAAAGCTATGTAAGCTTGCGAGCCACTACATTTTAAATCATAAATAATTGCAGGGAGACCGTGACTTGGTGCTTCTGATAAAGTTACATTTCTGGGTACATTAAATTTATAAACATTAGTTTCAAAATATTCTCTAGCTTCTCTCTCAATTAAAGATGATAAAGAATTTCTCTTATCATACATTGTTAAAATTATACCATTAAGTTTAAGATTAATATTTAGATTAGATTTTATTAATTCAATGGTTTTGATTAATTTGGATAATCCCTCTAAAGCAAAAAATTCACATTGCACTGGAATTAGAACCTCATCACTTGCTGTTAAAGAACTTACTGTTAATAATCCAAGCGTTGGAGGAGTATCAATGAAAATAAATTCGTAATTATCTTTTATTTCTGAAATGTAGTTTTTTAAAAGAAGGTTTCTGTTGTCATCGTCAGCCAACTCATACTCTGCAGCAGCAAGATCCTCACATGCGGAGATAACGTCTAAATGAGGAATTTGGGATTTTTGTATTGCATCCCTAATATTTACCTCATTGCTAAAAACTCTATAGATAGATAATTTAGAGTCATAAACATTAAAAGACATTGAAGAATTGTATTGTGGGTCCATATCAATAATTAAAACTTTCTTGTCTATTGAGGCTAATGCTGTTGCAAGGTTAACAACTGTTGTTGTTTTTCCAACACCTCCTTTTTGATTAGCTATTGTAATTATCATTTAGCACCTACTACTATAATTTTAGATTCATCAGATGTAATACTAGGGTGTGCTTCCCAAAAGTATTTATTTCGATTGATAAGTTGTAATTCAGATAAATAGGACTTACCTTTTAGTAAGATAAACTTTGTATGTTTATAAATAATTTTTTTTGTTAACGAGATTATTTTCTCAATTGGTGCAAACGCACGTGCTGTAATATAATCAATGTTAAGGTCTTTTAGATCAGTAATGGATTTGTTGTGAATAATGTATTCAAGTCCAAGTCGCGATTTGCAGTTTTCTAAGAAAATCGATTTTTTTGATGATTTTTCAACTAAATGAAGGTTTTTGTATCCTATAATTGAAAGAACAATCCCTGGAAGTCCAGCACCTGAACCAATATCCATGTGGGTTTTTTCGTTGTGTGGCAAATATTTAATTATTTGTATACAATCAAGTAAGTGTCTTTGATCAAAATCATCAATTGTACTTTTGCCAATTAAATTCATTTTTTCGTTTTCGTCAATGACCATCTTCTTATATTCATATAATTTTTGTAAAATTAATTTACTATTTTTAAAATTTTCATTACAAAACTTTTCTAAGTTGGCATTAAGCAACTTTAGTACCTTTAATTTTCTTATGTTTTATTATTTGGAAAAGGGCGCTTGGTGTAATACCAGATATTTTTCCCGCGTCATGTAGATTTACTGGCTTATATTTATTTAATTTTTCTAGTATCTCTCGAGATAAAGAAGGTATTTTATTAAAGTCAATATTAGTTAAATTCATATTTTTATTTTTATTTAGCTGAACATAAGATTTCCTTTCACGCTCATAAAAGACTTCGTACTTTGAATCAAAATACATTTTAGTGAGTAATTTTTGGTTTATAGTAATATTAAAAAATTGCTTAAAATTATTTGTCGTGGGGTTTAAAAATTTTAATACTTCAAATCCATTTCTAATTTTACCATCTTTTTTTACTTTGATTTTCTTATTCATCAAATCATTGGGTGAATATTTTAAGGACTCTAGTTTTTTTAATATTTTTTTTTCATTATCTATATTTTTATTAATTAGATTGTAGTCAGTTTTATTAAATATTTTTGTATTAATGTTTGTAGCAAATCTTTCATAGGAATTATCTGTTCTTAGTTTCAATCTATTTTCTGCTCTTGATGTAAACATGCGGTATGGTTCTGTTACTCCAAGCTTTGTGAGATCATCAACTAAAACTCCAATATAGCTGTTATCTCTTTCAAAAACTTTATTATCGAATTTTAGTTTTTTTATTTTTACAACAGCATGGATTCCGGCATATATACCCTGACCTGCTGCTTCTTCATACCCAGTAGTTCCATTAATTTGGCCTGCTAAAAAAAAATTTTCTATTTTTTTTGTCTCAAAATTATTTTTTAATTCTCTAGGATCTACTGAGTCATATTCAACAGCATATCCAAATTGATCTACTTCACATTTTTCCAAACCTTTAATAGATCTTAGAAATTTTAATTGAATTTTCTTATCTAGCGAATTTGATATACCGTTTGGGTAAACAAGATCAGAGTTAAGTCCCTCTGGTTCCAAAAAGATATTGTGGCCGTTTCTATCACCAAATTTTGTTACTTTATCTTCTATCGATGGACAATAGCGAACTCCTTGGGATTTGATAATACCAGAGTACATCGCAGATTTATCAAGATTATCTCTGATTATTTTATGTGTCTTATTATTTGTCTTAGTGATATAACAATTAATATTTTTGTTCGTATTTTGTTTTGTAAAATAAGATAAAAAAATTCCATTATTTTCAGATGGCTGGGGATCAAGAATATCATAATCGATAGATTGAGTATAAATTCTAGGAGGAGTGCCAGTTTTAAGTCTCATTGTCTTAAAATTTTTATTGATAAACTTTGCAAGCTCTTTGGAAGAGCTATTCCCTATTCTTCCTGCCTCTTTTACCTCATTTCCAAAATAAATCTTACCATTTAGAAAGGTTCCAGTTGTAAGAATAACAACTTTTGATTTGATTTTACCTGCGTTAATGCAATCAACCCCAATAATCTTGTTGTTTTTTTGTAAAATATTTATTGCTTCATCTTCAATAAGTTCAATTTTAGATGATTTGATGTATTTTTGCATGTTTTTAGAATATAGATCTCTATCGATCTGTGCTCTGACGCCCCATACAGCAGGTCCTTTTGATAAATTTAATACTCTATAATGAATTGCTGATTTATCTCCTATTTTACAAATAACCCCACCTAAAATATCAACTTCACTGGCTATATGAGTTTTTCCGACCCCACCAATACTAGGATTACATGATAGTTTGCCCAAATCTGAGTTATTTTTCGTAATTAAAGCTGTTTTTAAACCATATTTTTCACATATGTTGGCAGCCTCTAAGCCAGCATGTCCAGCTCCTATTACTATTACATCATAATGTTCCACGTGAAACGATCTACTTTCCTATGCAAAAATTGCTAAAGACTCTATCATAAACATCTTCATTATTAATATAACCAAATTCGTATGAAAAATCATCTAATATATTTCTCATTAATTGAGCAATGATTAATATGTCTTTTTCATTAAGAATATCTCTCTCGTATTCTAATATTTTTTCTAAAAATTCTATCTCATTGGAGTTAAATTCCAGTTTAAGATTTTTATTAGCGATATATTTGTTGTAAATACGAGGTAGCTTAATTCTTTTTAATAGATCTTCTCTATTTAGATTATGATTAATTTTGATATTTTTAGAATTATAACTAAATTGATCTGATTTAGTCTCTATTAGGGTAAAGTTCTTGTTAATATCAAAGTCTTTGA
>CACLVL010000007.1 GCA_902610415.1 uncultured Alphaproteobacteria bacterium | reverse complement strand
CCTGAGAAAAGGATAAAGGATTTTCAGGAGATTTACAGTCAGTTTGATAAAAATGACTCTGTAGAACAATCTTCAAGGTGCTCACAATGCGGAATACCTTACTGTCAAATTCATTGTCCTTTAAACAACAATATACCAGATTGGCTTCGTTACATCGCAGAAGGCCGATTGGAAGAAGCTTATCAAGTATCTGCCTCTACAAATGCATTCCCAGAGGTATGTGGGAGGGTCTGTCCTCAAGATCGATTGTGTGAGGGCAACTGTGTAGTTGAACAGGCGGGCTTCGGTGCAATTACAATTGGTAATTTAGAAAAATACTTAACAGAAATTGCATGGGAAAAAGGATGGGTTAAAAATTTATCTTCACAAAATCAATTTAAACAAAAAGTGGCTATTATAGGATCTGGCCCTGCAGGAATGGCCGCTTCAGCCTATTTAACTCAAAATGGATACCAAGTAGATATCTTTGAAAAAAATGACCGAGCAGGTGGCTTGATGATTTATGGAATACCTAATTTTAAATTGGAAAAAATATATCTTTTCAAGATTTGGAAAAAGATTATGACGCAATATTAATTGCAACTGGTGTTTATAAGGCTAGAAAATTAGATATTGATACATCATCAGTAGACAATAGCATTCCTGCTTTGGATTTCTTAATTGAGAGCAATAGAACTGGATTAGGTGACTCTCCATCAAATAATAAGTTTCTCACTGCAAAAGATAAGAATGTAGTTGTTATTGGAGGCGGAGATACAGCTATGGACTGTGTTAGAACAGCAATTAGACAACAAGCAAAAGAAGTTACTTGTCTTTATAGAAGAAATAAGGAAAACATGCCTGGATCAGCAAGAGAAGTTTTAAATGCAGAACAAGAGGGTATTAAATTTAATTGGTTGTCTGTCCCATCTAAAATTATAAGCGATAACTCTACTGCAACAAGTATGACATACAAAGTTGCTGCCTTAGGAGAGGTTGATGAGAGTGGAAGAAGAAAACCAGTTGATACAGGCGTTGAAAAACAAATAAAAAGTGACTTAATTATCCAAGCTCTTGGTTTTGAACCTGAAGATTTGAATCACAATTTTAAAACAAATATTGAATTAACAAGCTGGAAAACAGTTAAAGTTGATTTTAAAAAATTTCAAACAAGTAACCCAAAGATTTTTGCTGCTGGAGATATCGTTAGAGGTGCCTCCCTTGTTGTATGGGCAATTCATGATGGTCGTGAAGTTGCAAAATCAATTCATAATTTCTTAAAAAGCTCAAAAATTAAAAAGGCATCATGACAGATCACCCATTAGAAACTTACAGAAGAAATAAACAAAAGCTAAAAGTTAACCACGTTTATAATGAAAAAGATGAACACGATAATTGTGGTGTTGGTTTAGTTGCTTCAATCAAAGGTGAGTCAAGAAGAGATATAGTTGAAAAAGGTGTCGAGGCACTGAAGGCTGTATTCCATAGGGGTGCGGTTGATGCTGATGGTAAAACTGGAGATGGTGCTGGTATTATGTTGGAAGTTTCAAATTCTTTCTTCAGTAAGCAAGTATTAAAAATGGGTCATAGAACGAGCCAAGACTCTATGTTGGGAGTAGGTATGATATTTTTACCAAAAAGAGATTTTGGAGCACAAGAAAAATGTAGAGCTATCGTTGAATATGAAATTATAAAAGCTGGAATGAATCTCTATGGATGGAGACAAGTTCCAGTTAATACAGAGATCATTGGTGAAAAAGCTAATTATACAAAACCAGAAATTGAACAAATAATTTTTTCTCCTAAAGAAACTACACCCGATATTGAAAAAAAACTTTATTTAACAAGAAGAAGGATAGAGAACAAAATTAAATCTCAGAGTATTAATGACTTTTATATTTGCTCTTTATCGACAGAAACAATTGTATACAAAGGTATGTTTTTAGCTGAACAGTTATCTGAATTCTATCCAGACTTATTAGATGATGAATTTAAATCTAAATTTGCTATTTACCATCAAAGGTATTCCACGAATACATTCCCTACATGGTCTTTGGCGCAACCATTTAGAGTTTTAGCACATAATGGAGAAATCAATACTTTAAAGGGAAATATAAATTGGATGAGCGCTCATGAACCAAGAATCACACACCCTTTTTTTAATGAAAGAATTAATGATTTAAAACCAATACTCGATCCAGACGCTTCTGACTCTGCATCCCTTGATGCTGCTTTTGAACTTTTCGTTCAAACAGATAGAGATATGCCTATGGCAAAATCCATGATAATTCCTGAGTCTTGGTCAAATCGATCTGATTTATCTGATCAATTAAAGAACATGTATGCTTACTGCAATGCTGTAATTGAGCCATGGGATGGACCAGCAGCAGTCTGTGGAAATTTTGGAGATTGGATAATTTCTGGTATGGACAGAAATGGTTTAAGACCACTTAGGTTCATATTAACAGATGACGACCTACTAATATCAGGATCTGAAGTGGGTATGATTAATATTGATGAAAAAAATATTCTAAAAAAAGGAAGAGTTGGTCCTGGTGAATTAATCGCAGTAAATTATAAAGAGAATAAATTTTATGAAAGCTCTGAATTAAAAGAATTACTCAGTAATCGTAATAAATATTCAGATTGGAATGAAAAAACAATAAAATTGGATAATATTTTATCCAAAGACAAGATATATAATCCATCATCTGAGGAGAAAGATAATGTTTTTCAAATAGCTAAATCGTTTAACCTAACATTAGAAACTCTTGATTTAATTTTAGATCCTATGGTTAAAACAGGTCAAGAGGCTATTGGGTCAATGGGTGACGACGCACCCCTAAGTGTACTAACTGAAAGATACCGAGGTCTTCATAGTTTCTTTAAACAAAATTTTGCCCAAGTTACGAACCCTCCTATTGATAGCCTAAGAGAACAAGTGGTAATGAGTCTAAAAACTAGACTTGGAAATTTGGGAAATATCGTAGAAGAAGACTCTGAACAATGCAATTTGGTACTTTTAGAAAGCCCTTTATTATTAGATAACGAGCTTGAAACTCTAAAAAGCCATTTGTCAAAATTTACAACTGAGATTGATTGTACATATAATATAAATGAAGAGACAAATTTCTTAAATGAAATTCAAAGAATATGCTCAGAGGCTGAACAGGCAGTTAGATCTGGTTCTCAACATCTAATTATTACCGATAAAAATATTAATACTGACAGAATTGCATTGCCAATGATACTTGCAACTAGTGCTGTGCATAGTTATCTAATCAAAAATAATTTAAGGACATTTACTTCATTAAATGTCTCCTCAAGAGAATGCCTTGATGTTCACTACTTTGCTGTACTTATCGGCGTTGGAGCTACTACAGTTAATGCTTCATTAGTCGAAAAACTTATCTCAGATAGATTTAAAAAAGGAATTTATGAGAATTCTGATTATCCTCAACTAATAAAAAACTTCAAAAAATCCATAGAGAAGGGATTAAGAAAGATAATCAGCAAAATGGGTATTTCTGTTATTAGTTCTTATCGTGGTGGAAGAAATTTTGAAATAATTGGTTTAAGTAGAAGTATGGTAGAGAGTTTTTTCCCAGGTATGTCCTCACGAATATCTGGAATAGGATTAGATGGATTGGAAAAGAGAGTAAGGCGACAGCATGAACAATCCTTTAAATCTGATAATGTAATATTAGACATAGGTGGAGAATATAGGTTTAGAACCAACAGCGAAGCACATGCATATGAAGGTGTTTCAATACACATGCTTCAAGAAGCAGTTACTAGAGACTCTTATAATTTGTATAAAAAATATACTTCAAGAATTTATAGCTCAAAACCTATACAGATCAGGGATCTTTTACAGTTTAATGAAAGTAAAAATTCTTTGAAACTTGATAACGTGCAAAGCATCTCTGAAATACGAAAAAGCTTTGTATCTCCTGGAATTTCTCTTGGAGCTCTTAGTCCTGAAGCTCACGAAACACTAGCCGTAGCAATGAATAGAATTGGCTCAAAGTCAGATAGTGGTGAGGGAGGCGAGGACTCGAGAAGATATTCTAAACTAAAAAACGGTGATAATCCAAGTTCAGCAATAAAACAAGTTGCAAGTGGAAGATTTGGAGTAACTGCAGAGTATTTAAATAATTGTTCAGAATTAGAAATTAAAATTGCACAAGGTGCTAAACCGGGAGAGGGTGGACAACTACCTGGTTTTAAAGTCACTGATCTAATAGCTAAATTAAGACATAGCACTAAAGGTGTAACACTCATCAGCCCTCCACCGCATCATGATATATATTCTATTGAGGACCTTGCTCAACTTATCTATGATTTAAAACAAATTAATCCCATAGCAAAGGTTTGTGTCAAGCTAGTGGCACAATCAGGAATAGGAACTGTAGCTGCTGGTGTAGCTAAAGCTAAAGCTGATGTAATACTTGTATCTGGACATTCAGGAGGTACAGGGGCAAGTCCCCAGTCAAGTATTAAGTATGTTGGTCTTCCCTGGGAGTTAGGCATCAGTGAGGTACATCAAATACTAGCCTTAAACGGACTAAGAGATAAAGTTCTTCTAAGAACTGATGGTGGTATAAAAACAGGAAAAGACATTGTTATAGCAGCAATACTAGGAGCAGAGGAATACGGAATTGGTACAGCTTCACTTGTTGCAATGGGATGTATTATGGTAAGACAGTGTCACTCAAACACTTGTCCTGTAGGAGTTTGTACTCAAGATGAAAAACTTCGTGAAAAATTTGGAGGCACACCTGAAAAAGTTGTAAATTTATTTTCTTTTATTGCAGAAGAAGTTAGAGAAATACTTGCTTCTTTAGGCTATAAATCTTTGAAAGATATAATTGGTAAAACAGAACTACTATCTCAAATCCATTATGGATCTAGTGATTTGGATAATCTGGACCTAAACCCTATATTAACAAAAATCGATGATGGTAAGATTTATGATTACCATTCTGAGAAAAAAAGAAATGAAGTCCCAAAGACCTTAGACGATCAGTTTGAAAAAGATGGCAAAGATTTTATTAACTCAGGTCAAAAAATTGAATTAACTTATAACATTCAAAATACATTAAGAACAATTGGAACTAAAATTTCTTCTATCATTACTAGAAAATATGGAATGAATTCTCTGTCTGAAGATCATGTGACCCTCAAACTGAGAGGATCGGCAGGCCAGTCTTTAGGGGCTTTTGCGGTCAAAGGTCTTACATTAAAAGTTTTTGGTGATGCTAACGACTATGTAGGTAAAGGTCTTTCAGGTGGAAAAATTGTTGTTCAACCAAGAAACTCATTTACTCAACCGAGTCATGAAAATGTTATTATTGGAAACGTAACTCTTTATGGAGCTACCGATGGAAGGTTATACGCATCTGGTCAAGCAGGAGATAGATTTTGTGTCAGAAACTCTGGTGCTTTGGCGATCGTTGAAGGATGCGGTGCCAATGGATGTGAGTACATGACCGGAGGTTCTGCAATTATTTTGGGTAACATTGGTGATAACTTTGGTGCGGGAATGACAGGTGGATCTGCCTTTATTTATTCTGATCAAAAGAATATTTCTGATTTAATGAATATGGAAACGATAAGTTTATATGAAGTTGATAATCAAGACTGGAAAAACCACCTTTTAGATCTTTTAAAAGATTTTTATAAAGAGACTAAATCTAAAAGAGCCGAGTTCATTATTGAAAATTATGACTCTGAAATCAAAAAATTTGCTCATGTGGTCCCCAATGAAGTTATTGATAAACTAGAATTTCCAGTCACAAAAAAATCAAAAATAGCTTAAATAAATTTAGATAGAGTTTTCAAACTTTCTTGATCAGACATACTGTGATCTGCATGCTTAATTAAAATATTTTTGAAGTTTTTAAATTTTCTACTCAAATTAAATTTATCATTATACCCATATGGAACTGCTTTATCTTGACCTCCATGAAGGAAAATAGTTTCTCCCAAAAAATCACCCTTAATTTTTTCAAGAAGATATTTTTTACTTCTATTAAATAATGCTGGGGAGTAATAATAAGCAAAATCAGATCTAATTTTTTGTTTAACAATTTTATTATTTTTTATTTTTTTTCTTTGTTGAATATTTAAGTTTTTCCAAATTAACTTAGTAGTAAAATCAGGTGCAGGAGCAATACCAATAAGTTTAGTAACTTTTTTTGGGTGCATTAAAGCATAAATGATTGCAACCCATCCACCCATACTACTTCCTATTAAAATAAAATTTCTTATTTTTAAATATTTTACAATATTATCTAAGTCATCATACCAATCACTAATCCCAAAATTAGTAAATTCACCACTAGATCGACCATGACCTTGAAAGTCAAAACACAAATATGAAAAATTATTTTTTTTGCAATAATTGTTTAAAAAATTAGACTTTTTACCACTCATGTCAGATAATAATCCATGTAAAAAGATAAGAGTTTTTTTACTTCTTTTGTAGTATCTATAAGATATTTTTACATTATCATTTTTAAAAAAGTTCAGTTTTGACACAAATTAAAAATACAAAAAAAATTACTTGTTTACAAATAATTCCATCTATGGGTATTGGAGGTATTGAGACAGGAGTAAGAGATATTGCTAATTACCTTAAAAAAAAAAATATTGAAAATTATATTTTATGCGAAAACAGTGATAAGAACTTTAATATAAAAGGTCTAAAAATTGTTAAAATTAATAATTTAAGATTTAAAAATATTTTTGATCAAAACAAAATAAAAGTACTGATTAAAGATTTAATAATAAAAAAAAGAATAAACTTAGTTCACATTTCATCCAGAGCACCTGCTTTTTTTCTTATTAATTTTATTAAAAACTTAAATATCAAAGTTGTAACTAGTATTCACAACAAGTATGAGTCCAAGTCTTTGTTAAAAGATTGGTATAACAGTTATTTATTAAAAGGTGACACTATTATATTTAATTCTAATTTTGTAAAAAAAACATATGAAAATTACTACCCCAAAAAAACTAAAATACATATAATTCCTAGAGGTATAGATACTAACTATTTTCATCCATCCAAAAAAACAGTTATTGATAAAAATATTTTTATACCCTCAAGAATATCAAATTGGAAAGGACATGAATTATTACTTAATTATTTCTCATTATTAGAGCAAAAGTATAAAGATCTATTTAAAATTCATTTAATATCTTCAAATCAAAGTAAAGAAGAAAAGAAAATACAATTACTAATAAATAAACTAAATTTATCTGAGAAAGTTATTATTCATAAACCAACTTTGGACATTAATAAGTTATATCAAGAGTCTTATTTAATTATTAATATCTCTAAAAGACCTGAAGGTTTTGGTAGAACTATCTCTGAAGCTTTATCGTCAGCTAAAACTATTATTGCTCCTAATCAGGGAGGCACTAAAGAACAACTTTTTAATTTTGATAGAAATTTATTATTTAATGTAAATTCATTTAACTCCTTTCAAAAAACTTTTAAATATGCTTTAAAAAATTATCAATCAATTTCCAAAAAAGGTAGATCTTATGTAAAAAAAAATTACTCGTCTGATCTGATGTGTAGAAAGACTTTAGAAGTTTATAATCAATTAATTAATTCATGAATATTTTAATAATTAAACATGGGTCTTTGGGTGACTTAATTATTTCGTTTGGAGCTATGAAAACATTAAGAGAAAATTATCAAAATTCCAATATTTATTTACTTACCCAGTCTAATTATAAAAAAACTTTTATAAATTTACCTTATGTTGATGAAATTTTAATTGATAATAGACAAGCAATCTTTTCATCAGTAAATAATCTTTTAAATATAGTTAAAGAAAAAAAAATTAATCTGGTAATTGATTTACAAAATTCAACTAGAACTGAAATATACAATTTTTTTTTAAAAATATTTACAAAATGTAAGATTTTATCTGCAAGGAAATTTTCAAGTTATAAATATGAGCAAAAAAAACTTGGTATTCAACACATCTCAAAAAATCATCAAGATCAATTAAAACACTTGGGTATAAATCAAGTACTACGGCCTGATTTAAGTTGGATGTTAAAAGATGATATAAAAGTTTCAAAAAAAGTCATTTTTATACCAGGGGCATCAAAATCTGGTGAATATAAAAAATGGTCCTCAGATAAATTTGCCCAAGTAGCTAAATATTTAGTTCTAAGAAACTATGAAATTTATTTAACTGGCTCCAATTTGGATTTGAATACTATAAATGAAATTATTGAATTGTGTCCTGAGTCTATAAATAAAATTAATGAGTCCAAGATTGAGGATTTCTATCAATTATGCATGACATCTGAGTTAATTTTAACAAACGATACTGGACCAGCTCATATTGCTGGTCTTACAAATAAAAATGTTATTTGGATAGCAAATGATAATGATATTTCGAGATCATGCTATCCACTCGGAGATAATGTGCATAAAATTACATCATCTAACCTAAAAAATATTAGTGTGGACACTATTACTAATAAAATAGAACAAATATTAAAATAATTTATATTTACAATTGAATTATCTTTGTTAATAATCCTAAGATGATTTTATTTAAGCAATCCCTAGGATATTTATAATTGCAAACTTCCTTATCTTTTTTTTACATATAATATTTTGAATAGACCCTTCCAAAGAAATAATAATTTTCGTGGCAAAAGAGATCTTCATAAAATAAATAATTTTATATCTGCAGCTGACGTAAGAGTAATTTTAGATGATGGTGAACAATTGGGGGTTATGAAAAAAAATGAAGCTATAGACATTGCTAAAGGCAGAGGTATGGATTTAGTTGAAATTGCTCCAAATAACAATCCTCCAGTTTGTAAAATAGTAGACTATGGAAAATTTAAGTACCAAGAACAAAAGAAGAAAAATGAGGCAAAAAAGAAACAAAAAGTAATTGAAACTAAAGAACTTAAAATTAGACCAGGTACTGGTGAGCATGACTATCAAGTCAAAATTAGAAATGCACAGAAGTTTATAAAAGAGGGAAATAGAGTTAAATTTAGTTTGAGGTTTAAGGGTAGGGAAATGGAACATTCTAATTTGGGTATCGATATGCTTAAAAGGGTTAAAACAGACCTTGGTGAACTTATTAGAGTTGAAATGGAACCTAAAATTGAAGGAAGACAAGCTTTCCTCGTTGTTGCGCCTAAATAAATTTTATGATATTTAATTGATTTCAACCGGTCGAACAGGCTTTTAAACAAGGGTATGCCTTAAGACCTAGTTAGTTCACTCAAAAGGAGATAAAATGCCCAAACTAAAAACGAAAAGTAGCGTTAAAAAACGTTTTAAAACTTCCTCATCAGGAAAACTAGTTGTCGGAAGCGTTGGTAAACGCCATGGCATGTCCAAAAGAACAAATTCTTTTATCAGAAATTCTAAAGGTACTAGAGTCTTATCAAAGTCTGCATCAATAATAATTGAATCAATGATGCCATATTCCAAATAGGTAAAGGAGATATAATATGCCAAGAGTCAAAAGAGGAGTTACAGCAAGAGCTAAACATAAAAAAGTTTTTGAATTTACGAAAGGTCATCGCGGTCGAAGAAAAAATGTCTACCGTGTAGCCACACAAAGCATGGATAAAGCACTCCAATATGCTTACCGTGATAGAAGAAATAAAAAAAGAGATTTCAGAGGACTTTGGATCCAAAGAATTAATGCTGGTGTTAGAGAGCATGGCCTCACATATGCCAAGTTTATTGATGGATTAAAAAAAGCAAATATTGAAATCAATAGAAAAATTCTATCTGAAATTGCATTTCATGAACCAGCTGCGTTTAAAACAATAGTTGAGAAAGCTAAGGCTAATATAGCCGTTTAAAATTTATAATGGACATTAAAAAAGTCCTTAATGAAGCTACAAAAGAAATAGAGCAAAGCTCTAATCAACTTGATTTACAAAATGTTAAAGTAGCCTATTTAGGAAAAAAAGGAAAAATTACAGGGTTACTTAAAAGTCTAAAAGATTTATCATTAGACGAAAAAAAATCTACAGGCGCTGAATTAAATCAATTAAGAGGTGAGGTTGATAATCTCATTAAGATTAAATTTAATCAGATAAAAGTTGAAGAAATTAACTCTAAGTTAAGAAATGAATCTTTAGATTTTAGTTTTCCTCCACCAAATTCAATTTCCCCAAAGGTTCATCCAATATCAAAAACATTTGATGAGGTTATAACTATTTTTGGATCAATGGGTTACTCAGTTGCCGAAGGCCCAGACATTGAGACAGATTATTTTAATTTTTCTGCACTAAATATTCCTGAAAACCATCCTGCCCGTGAAATGCAAGATACATTTTATATTGATGATAAGGATAAAGATGGAAAACCCTTCGTTTTGCGAACACATACAAGTCCAGTTCAAATCAGAACTTTATTAAATGAAAAACCCCCAGTTAAAATAATAGCTCCTGGAAGAACTTATAGGTGTGACTCAGATTCAACACACTCTCCTATGTTTCATCAGGTTGAGGGATTGTTTATTAATGAAAATGCAAACATGGGTGATTTAAAAGGAACCTTGATTGAATTCTGTAAACAATTTTTTAATGTGCAGGATTTAAAAGTTAGGTTTAGACCTAGTTATTTTCCTTTTACAGAACCATCTGCAGAAATGGATATCGCCTATGAGATAGTTAACAACAAGATTAAATTAGGTCAAGGTGATCGTTGGCTTGAAATACTTGGATGCGGAATGGTAAATCCTATAGTTTTAGAAAATTGCAATGTTGATACAAAAAATTTTCAAGGTTTTGCATTCGGAATGGGTTTAGATAGAATTACAATGTTAAAATACGGCCTAACTGACATAAGATCATTTTTTAGTGGAAACTTAAATTGGATTGCTAATAACGGTTTTAGCATTGGAGATTTTTAGTGAAGTTTAGTTATAGTTGGTTGTGTGAACATTTAGAGACAGATAAAAATGCAACTGAAATTGGTGATGCTCTCACAAATATAGGCCTTGAACTGGAGAGTTTAAGTGACTATTCCTCATACTCAAAATTTGTTGTAGCAACAATTAAAGATTTTAAAAAACATCCGAACGCAGACAGATTGAACATTTGTAAAGTTGATGACGGAGCAGATACTTATCAAGTAATTTGTGGCGCAAATAACGTTAAGAAGGGATTAAAAGGAATATTTGCTAAAGAAGGAATGTATATTCCTGGAACACAAATACATTTAAAAAAAGGCAAGATTCGAGGTGAAATATCTGAAGGAATGCTTTTATCAGAGAGAGAACTTAATTTGAGTGATGATCACGAAGGTATTATCGAGCTGTCAGAGAACTGTAAAAATGGTACCTCTGCAGTTGAAGCACTTAAACTAGATGATCCTATTTTTGAGATAGGCATTACACCTAACAGAGGAGACTGTCTCAGTATTAGAGGAGTTGCTAGAGATCTTTCTGCAAAAGGTATTGGAAAACTAAAGCCATTAAAATACGAAAAAATAAAAAAATTAGAATTTGAAAGTCCAATTAGTTGGAGTATCAAAAATGATGATAATAGCTGTGAGTATGTGGTTAGTAGATACTTTAAAGATGTAAATAATACAAAGTCTCCAGAATGGTTGCAAAAGAAATTAATTAGCCTCGGACTAAGACCAATCAATGCATTAGTTGATATAACAAATTTTATTACTGTCGATTTAGGTAGACCATTGCATGTATTTGATGCAGATAAAGTCGGAAAAAAACTTGATATGAGACTTGCAAACTCTAATGAAAAAATTCTTGCATTGGATAATAAAGATTACACTTTGGATGTTAGCTCAACTGTAATTGCTGATAGTAATAATGCTCTCGCGATTGCAGGAATTATTGGAGGGGATCACAGTGGATGTACAGAAAATACTAAAAATGTGTTTCTAGAAGTAGCTATATTTAATCCAAATAGTGTGGCAAAAACAGGGAGATCTCTTGGAATTAATTCTGATGCTAGGCACCGCTTTGAAAGAGGTTTAGATAAAAATATGGTCCTTGAAGGTTTAGAATATGCATCTTACCTGATAAACAAAATTTGCGGAGGATCTGTTAGTAAAAATACTGATGCTGGAAAATTAGACACTAATGAACACAAAATAAAATATGACTTTAATTATTTTAATAAGGTAATTGGTTTAGATTTAGAACCACAAATACAAGTCAAAATCTTAAAAGACTTAGAATTTCAAATTAATGAGAGAAGTGATAATGAATGCGATGTATTGGTACCATCGTGGAGAAATGATGTTAAAAATAATATTGATATTGTTGAGGAAATTATAAGAATTTATGGATACGATAATATCAATGTAAGTGTACCCTCCTCATCAAAAGATGAGATTAATAATATTGAAAATTCATTAGTTAATAAGAAATTTAAAACAATATCGAAACTTAAAAAAACCTTAGTATCTAATGGAGTCTCAGAAGTTATAACTTTCTCTTTTCACTCAAACAGAGCTCAAGAAATCCTCACAGGCGATACATCTTTAAAAATTTCTAATGCAATTAGTGACGATCAATCTTTCATGAGAAATTCAATGATCTTTAATCATTTAGAAAGTGCAGAGTTAAATTTTAAAAAAGGAATAAAAAATATTCAATTATTTGAAATTGGACCTATTTATAATTCATCACAATCTCAAGAGAATATCCTATCTTTACTTATTTCATCTCAAGATGACACAAACTCAATTTATAAATCTGTAAATTTTAACTTTTACTCTTTAACAGAACTCGTATCAAAATTAATTAGTTCATTAAACTTTGATATAAAACAGTTTAATATTTCAAGATCAACTTCAAATATCTATCACCCTGGACAATCTGCAGAGGTTCATATGGGAAAAAAATTAATATCTAGATATGGAAAAGTTCACCCTTTAATGATGGAGGAATTTCCTAAACTTAAAAATACCTATGCAATTGAGTTGTTTTTTGAAAATCTCCCAATAGAGACTATATCTAGAATTAATTCTATCAATATCTCAGACTCTCAATTTCAGTTCAGTGAAAAAGACTTTTCATTTATATTTGAAAAACAACAAAACCTTTATGAAGTACAAAGATATGTCACAGGTATAGATAAAAATTTAATTAAGAATGTGGAATTCTTTGACCTCTATGAATCAAAAGATTTAGGAGATAGTAGTAAAAGTGTGACATTTAGAGTTACTATTCAATCGAAAGAAAAAACTCTCGAAGAAAAAGACTTAGAACAGCTTCATAAAAATATTTTAGAAAAAGTATCTTATAAATTTAAAGCAAAAATCAGAACTTAATGGAAATTTCTAAAATAAGAAATTTTTCAATTATAGCCCATATTGATCATGGTAAATCTACTTTAGCAGATAGGATTATTGAAATTTGCGGAGGTATGGATGACAGAACTAAAAAAGACCAAGTACTTGACTCAATGGAGATTGAAAGAGAAAGAGGTATCACTATAAAAGCACAAACTGTGAGATTGAATTATAAAAACAAAAATGGAGATGAATATCAGCTAAATATTCTTGATACACCTGGGCATGTAGATTTTTCTTATGAGGTTTCAAGATCGTTATCGGCATGTGAGGGCTCAGTTCTTGTAGTTGATAGTACTCAAGGTGTTGAGGCCCAAACACTTGCAAATGCTTATCAAGCAATTGATGTCAACCATGAAATACTCCCAGTCCTTAATAAAGCTGATCTTCCTGCTTCTGAACCTGAGAGAGTAAAAGAAGATATTGAGCAAACAATTGGAATAGATACTTCAGAAGCCCGCCTGGTCTCTGCAAAAACAGGATTAGGTGTTGAAGGTTTATTGGAGCAAATTATTGAAAAACTCCCAGCTCCAGATACCAATGAAAAGAGTCTAAAAGCTCTGTTAGTTGATAGTTGGTACGATAATTATTTAGGAGTGACTGTTTTAGTAAGAATTCTTGATGGTGTTATGAAAAAAGGAATGAAGGTTAAGTTTCTATCTAACAATCAACAGTACAATATAGATAGAATTGGATATTTTAGTCCAGAAATTAATTATTGTAACGAGCTTGGTCCTGGAGAAATAGGTTTTATCAATGCGAGTATAAAGTCAGTTGCTGATTGTAAAGTTGGAGACACAATTGCTGAATTAAATGACCAAAAAATTAAACCACTTCCTGGATTTAAGCCCTCTCTACCAGTTGTATTTTGTGGAATCTATCCTGTAGACACATCGGATTATGAAAGGTTAAAAGAAAGTTTTGAAAAATTGGCTTTAAATGACTCTAGCTTCACTTATGAAAATGAAACTAGTGCCGCATTAGGATATGGTTTTAGATGTGGCTTTCTAGGGTTACTTCACTTAGAGGTAACTACAGAAAGACTGAGAAGAGAATTTGATTTAGATTTAATTACTACCGCTCCTGGTGTTGTCTATAAAGTAATAGATAGAAACAAAAACGAATTTGTTATAAGGAATCCATCAGAACTTCCTGATCCTGCAGAAATTGATCAAATTTTAGAACCATGGGTTAAATCAACAATCATTGTTCCCCAAGACTATTTAGGAACTGTTATAAATCTGTGTATTGAAAAAAGAGGTAAACAAAAAAACTTAAATATCCAAAATAACAGAGCGATTTTAGAAATGGAGCTTCCATTAAATGAGATTGTGATAGATTTTTACGATAAATTAAAATCTTACTCTAAAGGCTATGCTAGTTTTGATTACCAAGTTTATGATTATTTCCAAGGCGATTTAGTAAAACTAAATATTCTTGTTAATTCAGAGACTGTTGATGCATTCTCAAATATTGTTCATAAAACTAGAGCTGAAATTATTGGGAGAAGAATATGTAATAAATTGAAAGACTTGATTCCTAGACAAAATTTTCAAATTCCCATTCAAGCTGCTATTTACGGTAAAATTATCGCAAGAGAAACAATCAAAGCTTTTAGAAAAGATGTAACTGCAAAACTTTATGGAGGAGATGTAAGCAGAAAGAAAAAACTCCTTGAAAAGCAAAAAAAAGGAAAGAAAAGAATGAAACAATTTGGTAATGTCGAGATACCACAGACTGCCTTTTTTGAGGCTTTAAAAATAGGGGATAGTGATTAATTTTTTGGAGAGATGGCCGAGTGGTTTAAGGCGCACGCCTGGAACGCGTGTATAGGGGCAACTCTATCGTGGGTTCGAATCCCACTCTCTCCGCCAAATAAATGAAACAATCAATAGGTTATAATATTCGAAAACTTATAAGAAGTTATACAGAATACCCACTTATAGAAATTAAAGACAGAATTTCAAATCAACCCTCAAAAAATCAAATTCCTTCTACGGTATTCCAAACATGGGAAACAAGATATTTAGGAAAAACGCACTCTAAATCAATAGAAATCTTTAGAGATAAAAATCCCTCACTTTCTTTTTATCTATACGATAAAGAGCACAGGGATGATTATATGCAGTCACAATGGGGCAAAGAGGATATTTCTAAAATATACTTTAATTCTAATTTTGGTCCGATGAAAGCTGATATTTTTAGATATTGCATACTACATGATAGGGGTGGATATTATTTTGATATAGCAAAAGGATGTGACTGTCCATTAAATCAGTTACATAATGAAAATGATAAAGGAGTAATTACTTATGAAGACAATGAATGTTTATACCCCCCAAGAAATTTAAAACTTTTTAATCTAAAAAGACCATTTAATTACTTTTTGCAATGGGGATTAGCATTCTCCTCTAAGCATTTATTTTTAGAAAAATTAATCAACGAAATTTGCTCAGATTATCCAAATTATAAAGATAAATTATTCCAAAACCCTAAGCTAGCAATTCTTAATTTTACAGGACCTGGTATGTACACAAAAGTAATGAGAAAATACATCTCTAAATACGATATCTCTGATCTCGCAGAATTAGATGTTAAGTTTAATAATAATGGTATTTTTAAAATCAAAGGTTCATCTGTTAGGCACTATACTGTTCCAAGCTATACTTATGTAAAAAATTTAAAAATTTGCAATTAATCAACTATACTTTTTAAAAAGTTGTTTAATATATTCTCGTATTCAATTAATGGAAAATCTTTTAAATCATCATACCCAAAATCTTTAACTTGAATAGACTGAGAGTAGCCAGGCCTTGAAAATTTTTTCTCATTAGTAACACCAAATAGTTTTAAAGTTTTTACACCAGCGAATTCAAACATCCAAGCAGTGCCGCCATCATTACATAACAAACAGCTCATTTTTTTTGCTAAATTCATCGTGAAAGATATATCACTAGCAATTATTTGACCATTCTTCCATTCAGGGCAAATAAATTTATTTTCAAGACATACATTTAAAAAGGATTTCTCACTTGGTCCTAAAAAAAAAAATACATTGTACTGTCTATCTCTAAGCTTTTTTGCTATTTGCAAATAATTATCAAATTGCCACTGCCTAATAGGGTTTCCGGCACCTGGGGCAATAGCAATATTCTTTTTCTTATCAGTGATAATGTCATCAATAAATTTACTATTGGGGACATGAATACTAGGTATCTTATCTATTACATCATCTTGAATAGTTGACAAAATATTAAAGTAAAATTGTTCTATATAAATATTTTTAAATTTCAAATTATTATTATTTTTAAAATCTGAAAATAAAAAATTGGCAGATGCGCTAAAAAATTTTTTGTGGGGTATTTTTCTTAGACTCAATGTTCTTAACACAACTTTTTGTAAATCTATTATTAAATCAAATTTAACTCTTGGGATTTTATCATTGCCTCTTAAAAGACTCAGAAGAGAGGAGTTAATTTTATTATTTTCTATAAATTCATGAATAATATCTTTAACTAATGGATTTAATTTATCTTTAAGAGTTGTTGTTTGACTTGTTGTGTAATAAATTATTGAGTTAGGATAAATATCTTTTATTTTTTGAAGAAATGTTATCTTTTGTAAACCATCTCCTATTTTATCATTGAAACTGTAAATAAGAATTTTCATTCTTTAAAATCTAAGTCTATTTTTGTTTTAGCTCCTAACTCTTTCATTTTATTAGCTCTACTAAGCAAACTTCCCTTACCGTCCTTAATATATTTTTTTGTTTGACTTATATTTTCTGCAGATTTAATCATGTTAGACTCAGTTTTATCAAGTAAATTTATAGCCTTTGCAATTTGATCAAACATTCCACCTGCTATTTCAGCTACTTCTTTTGAATTTTTATTTTGTTTTTCTAATCTCCAAATACTCTCAACTAACTTCATACACATAATTAAAGTTGATGGGCCAACTATAATGACTTGTTTTTGTTGAGCATAATTTGAAATACTCTGATCATATTTTTGAGCTGTTATTAGAGCAAATTCATGAGGCATAAAAATAAATACATAGTCAGGAGAATTGACTTTTAAAAGATTAGTATAATCTTTTTTATGAATACTATTAATATGACTTTTCACAGAATTTATAAAATTTTTAATCGAGTTAACCTTAGATTGTTCATTATCTGTGTTTTGAAATTCATACCAATCTTTCATTGGTACCTTAGAATCGATGACAATATTTCTATTTTCTGGTAAAAAAACTACAACATCTGGTCTAAATACCTGTCCATTTTCATTCTTGTCTGTAAATTGAGTTTTATAGTCTCTGTCTTTAGTCATACCACAATCTTCTAAAATATTTTCTAAAATAATTTCACCCATTTCTCCCATATCGGAAATATTTGAGGACATAGCATTAGACATCTTTTTTGTTAGAATTCCAATCTCATCTATTTTTGAATTAACATATCCTGTTTGCTCCAAAGTTTTACTGTACAAACTCTCTAAATTTTGGCTCATTTTTCTTATATCAACATCAAAACTATTATTTGATTTATTAAACGTATTTTTAACAGTTATTAATAAAAGTATAATAACAATTACAAGAAAAATAATTATAATGATATCTGTGTTCATCTTTGAATAATTTAATAACTTTTAAGAATGAATCTTATTTATTTTATCAAGACTTTTTTTAAAACTATTTTTTAAATCTTCTATTTTATGATCATCAAAAAGTTTTTTTTCTAAAAAGGTATTAAAATAAGTCTTTAATTCATTTGATAGTTTTTCAATTTTAACAAAATCATCAGGGATCTGATCTTTAAGTTTTAAAATTTCACTATTAAATTCATTAAGAGCACTTTTAAAGTGATTGTCAGCAAACGTTTCTAATTTATTTTTAATTTTTTTATAGTCAAAATTAGTATCTAACTTAGACTCCAAATCATAAATCGCTAAATTAAAATAGTCGAACATTTGATCATATAAATCATATAGCTTTGAACTATTTATTATTCTTACAATATTCATATAATCTAGATTATTACAGGAAATTTAAATTTCAAATATAAAAAGCCCAGTAAAAACTGGGCTTAAAAGGGTAATTTTAGTAAGCGGTATCTCTACCTTCGGATTTTGCAATCTCTCGAGCATTTGGATTAACAGATGGTCTAAAAGGTATTTCAACAATTTCTCCATCAACTGGTTGACCAGGTGTATCACAATATGCATCAGGTAAATGAAATTTGAATTTGTTTCCAATATCTTTTTTTTCATACGGCACATATCCCATAGCAATATTTGTTTCTAATTCAGGAGAGTACCAAGGAGATGTTAAGTATCCAACTGGTGTATTACCATCTTCAGAAACTAGCCAAAAATCTGGAGCATACTCATCTATTGGTTTGCCACCTAGAGCGAAGCCAACTAACTGATTGCTGTAAGGCTTTTCTCCAGCTTCAATTTTGGCTCTCATAGCTTCTAAAGCATCTTTACCTATATAATCGTCAGTTTTTTTTCTTGGAACTTGATATCCTAGGTTGCACTGGAATGGGTAAGTCTCTGAGTCAAGATCTTGACCCCAAGATAAAATTCCCGCAGCTATTCTTCTATGGTGAGCAGGAGCGATTACTTTTAAATTATGTTTTTTACCTGCATCTAAAACTGCATACCACATATCATCAGCATATAGAGTTGCATTTTTGAGGTAAATCTCATAACCCTTTTCACCTGTGAATCCTGTTTGAGAAATTATACAATCTCTTCCTCCTACTTTAGCTTCCATCAAACCATAATATGGAATATCTCTTACCGCTTCACCAACAAGATCTGCCATTAAATCAACAGACTTAGGTCCTTGAATTTGAACAGGTGCAGCATCTATTTCATCAATAGTAACATTAAATTTTTTATCATGATTAACACCTTGTAGGAAAAACATGATATCGGAGTCAGATAAAGAAAACCAAAATTCATCCTCAGCAACTCTTAACAAGATTGGATCATTCAAAACTCCTCCCTTGCTATTACATAAAATTACATATTTACCATTCATTACTTCAATTCTTGAAGCATCTCTTGTAATTACGTAGTTTGTAAACTTTAGTGCATCAGGACCTTTGACTCTAATTTGTCTCTCTACAGCGACATTCCACATGGTTACATGATTTACAAGTGCATCATACTCTACCATTGCACCACCATCCTCAGGCTTTACGTATCCTCTAGGATGATACATTCGGTTGTAAACAGTACATCTCCAACATCCAGCCTCTACTGATAAATGCCAATAGGCAGATTTTCTAACTCTTGTTGAAATCAACATTTGTTGTGGTGTTGGACCAGATTGTCTTAAGTTATAAGGGACTTGTCTGTCTGACTGGTCCACTGTGCTTGGTTGTGTTAGCTTCATTTATCCTCCAGTAAAGCTATTGTAGCAATGGAAAAAAATTAATTTCTTTTTCTGTTGTATGCAATCAAAATCGTATGGTTAAAAAATTTTTTTGTGGAGGACTATTTTACTATTATCAATTGTAAATTCACCACTTTGGACAGCATTTAACCATAAACAAGTTTTTTCAAATCCACCAAAAGGAAAACAATGAAAGTTTTTTAGTGAGTTTTCACCTTGAGCAAAATTAGCTAATTCAATAAGCATATCATCATTAGATGTTTTCGTGAGAAGATCAGTTACTTTAGAGGAGTTTTTTTTTAGGAAATTTATCGAATTTCCTACCCCGCTCATTATACCAAAGTTTAGTAAGGTCTTAAATGATGCAGGACCAGGGAAACCAACTCTTACTGGTAAATTAATATGTTTGGCCTTTAAATCCTGACACCAGTCTATGAAAGGCGAGGCATTAAAAAAAAACTGTGTTACTAACTCTATATTTAAATTTTTATTTTGAGAAAGATCATACTTTTTATTTAAAAAGTCATTAATAGTTTCTTGATTTATATCTGGAGATCCCTCAGGATGTCCAGCAACACCAATCTCAGTGAAATCGTTATCATTTAGCAAATCAGACTCTAATATTTCTAGAGAAGAGGAGATAGATCCATTTTGATTACCTCCACCTCCAATAACCAATATTTTTTTACTATCAGTTCTTTTTCTAAGTTCTTTCAAAAAACTTGAAACGTGTTCCAGGTCTTTCATTGTCCTTGCAGGTAAATGGGTAATGGGAACTAAATTTTGATTAGAAACAAATTCAACTGTTTCTAAAATATCTTCTTCAGTAGCGTCAGGAAGATAGGTAATATAAACATTATTTTTTTTATCTAGTGGAATTGAATTTAATTTATGTCTTACTTTTGGATTAAGTTCGACTGTGAAACCATTTAATAAAGATACGATATTATCTTTGCTCATAATTTAAAATATAACAATTAAGACTTTAATCTATTATTTTCTGGGTCTAACAAAGGCTCTTGAGTTACCTTTAATGGATATCTTTTTCCAAAATATTCTAATTCTAAAGCTGTCCCATTTTCTGATAACTCTGATGGGAGGTAGCCGTAAACAATATGTTTATCTACAAAATATCCATAATTAGTGCTTGTAACATAACCAACAGCCTTGCCGTTACTGTAAATAGGCTCTGTGCCTAAAGCCATTCCCTCAGGGTCTTCTAAAATCATACAAGTTAATTTTTTTTGAACTGGTTTTTCCTTAATTTTTTGTAAAGCAGACTTACCAATAAAGTCTTCATCTTTCTTTAACTTAACAGTAAAACCTAAACCAGACTCATAGGGATTATAATTTGTGTGAATATCTGAGCCAAGTGATCTATATCCTTTTTCTAATCTAAGAGACTCAAAGGCACCAGCTCCTGAGCAAATCATATTAAATTCTCTTGAGGTTTCTCTAAGTTCATCCCATAAAGTTAAACCATATTCTGTAGGAGTGTAAATCTCCCATCCCAACTCACCTATGTAAGATATTCTTACTGCTATGCATGGAACGTTACTAATTGAAATTCTTTTTATACTAAAAAACGGGAAACCTTCATTTGAAACATCGTCATCATCACAAAGTTTTTGAAGAGCTAATCTAGAATTTGGACCCCACAAACCAATACCTGCGTAAGCGGAAGTCCAATCAATGATTTGAACACTTCCATCATTAGGAGCATTAGAGCGAAGCCAATTAATATCAATCATTCCATTTCCTGCTCCTGCTAAAACCCAAAATTTGTTTTCTTCTAATCGACTTATCGTAAGATCACTTTTAATTCCACCATACATATTGGAGATAACGCTATAGACAACTTTTCCAACAGGAACATCAATATTATTTGTACAGACTTTTTGAAGTAACTTTAAGGCACCTTTACCACTTACTTCAATCTTTACAAAACCAGTGATATCAAATTGAGCACCTGTTTGTCTTGTAACTAAATGTTCTGCTGCTTGAATTGGGGACCAATATTTTGCCGCCCAACCATTTCGATTAGGAAAGTTTTTTCCTTTCATTAAATCAGCATTAGCCTCATACCATTGCGGACGCTCCCATCCCATAGTTTCAAAAAAATAAGCTTTTTGGCCCTCTAATCTATTATAAAAAGGACTTCTCCTAAGTGGTCTTGGTTGCTCCATTTGTTGTAAAGGATGAATGATGTCGTAAACCTCTTTGTAATTTTGTTTTCCTCGTGCTCGTAAGTATTTTCTGACGTGATGGTGCTGATGGAAACGATTTATATCACCTTGACGAACGTCAAGTTCAGGTTCGCCATTGACAATCCATTCTGCCATTGCCTTTCCAACACCGCCACTATGCGTAATCCAAACAGCATTTGCCGTCCACAAACCTTTTACTGAAGTTTCTCCCATCAAAGGATTGCCATCTGTAGTAAATGAAAACATCCCATTAATCTTTTTAGTTAATTTTTTCTCAGCAAATTTAGGAAATAGCCAATTAGACTCTTTGTGCGCCCCAGCAAAATCATCAGGTCTGAAATCTACTAAAGAGGGCATCTCCTCTGCCTCTTCAGGTTTTTTTATATCTTCAGATTCTAAAATTCTTGGCTCATGTCTATAATTTCCAATTACATAAGAGTCATTCCATTGCCTGAAATAGAGACTGTAATCTTGGTGACGAACTAAGGCATGATCTACTAATGCTTCCTTGTGGTCAGCCTGATATTCTTTTAATTCTTCAAAAGGCTCAAGCCAAACCATTTGATGTTCACATGGCACCAGAGGTAAAGAGATATTTGCGAGTCTTCCCATTTTGGGAGCCCAAATACCTGTTGAGACTAAAACAATATCGGCATCATAATCCCCATTTGAAGTCTGCACTCCTCGAATTTGATTATTAGAAATTTTAAAACCTTTAACTGCTGTATCACCTATGAATTCTCCAGCTTTTAAATCTTTTACATATTTTGCCATTGCTTTTACAGCTCTAACTGGTGCTGCAAGACCATCAGTGGGTACATAATATCCACCATGAATTTTTTCAGGATCTATATAAGGACTCATTTTTAAAACTTCATCTGGCGAAATGATTTTAGCATCTTGAAGTCCATAACTATGTGCAATTCCAAGTTTTCTATATAAGTCCTCATGCCTTTCTTTAGTTTTAGAGACCTCAATTCCTCCGACAGTGTGATAACAAGGTTTTCCATCAAAAGTTAGAGATCTCAAAAGTTCAACAGTATATTGAGCAAATTTGCACATCATTCTGGATGGATTAGTTTGAAATACACCACCTGGAGCATGACTAGTAGAACCACCGGTTTCAAATAAAGGACCTTGATCGAGAATTACCATATCTTTCCAACCCAATTGGGCCAAATGATATGCAGTGCTCGCACCAACTATCCCACTTCCAACAATAATAATTCTAGATTTTTTTGTCATCTTTATCCTAAGTACTTATATAAACTAATCAGTTCCAAAATTTGATGTCAATATGAAAAAAAGTTACAGATTAACCGCGTCAATTAGACGATCTTCTAGGTAATCACTAAATGATCGACCACAGCTTAAAAGTATTACTTTATCTAAATTAAAAATGGAACAATCAATTCTAGCCAATAAAGTTTGAGCAGCTGTGAGAGGTTTAAAAGATTTTTCACGAAAATCAAAATGCGTGAGTTTATTTAATATCATGGTAGCATTCTCGCCACTAACTTGAAAAAATATTTGTGAGTCTGTTAGGTTAGTTGCCAAAATTGAACTTGATTTATTAAAAGTATCACAGAGTTTGTGAAATTTTTTTTGTTCAATATCTTTCTTAAAAACTAAATTCCATTGATCAAAAGACATTTTAGCTAAAATGAAATTATCATTGGTAACTATTCTTAAATTATCAGAAGGGGGAAGGAGTTTTAATGCCTTGTTCACAACACCGTTGAACTCTGAGTTACCAGAACTTCTTAAAACAATTTGTTGTGAGATAATTTTTTTAATTTCAATACCATTTGATCGAATTACATCCTTCATGAAGCTAGCTTTGTATTTTCTTTATCATAAAAAATCGGTTCAACTATCTCAACTTCTATTGTTTTCAATTCAGGAGTTGATGCAAATGCCTTAGTCCCAATAAGTGACTGACCATTTTTGATAACAGCTAAAGCAAAGTTATGTCCTAAAGTAGGGCTTTGATAACATGATGTTATATGTCCTAGCATTGGAGTTGGAGTTTTTATTTCTTTATCTAAAATGATGTGTTGACCTTCTTCTAACTTCTCATTCTTGTTAGTTGGTAAAATTCCTACGAGCTGTTTTCTGTCTTTTCTAACTGTGTCAGAACGGATTAAAGATCGTTTTCCTAAAAAATCTTTTTTTGATTTTCCAATCATCCAATCTAAACCTAAATCAAGAGGTGTAATTGATCCGTCCGTATCTTGACCAACTATGATGTATCCCTTTTCAGCTCTTAAAAGGTGCATGGTTTCAGTACCATAAGGCTTCAAACCAAACTCCTTTCCAAAATTTATTATTTTTTCCCATATTTTTAGAGCTTGATTTGAAGGTACATATATCTCATAACCCATTTCTCCAGTAAAACTAGCTCTTAGTATTCTTATGGGAGTGCCCTCATATTCATGAAATTGAAATGTCATGAATGGGAAGGCTTCATTACTAAAATTTACCTCTGGGAAAACTTTCTCGATTATATTTCTTGTTTTTGGACCACTGATATTAAATGTAGCGTACTGCTCAGTTATAGAATTCATATAGACATTTAAGTTGGGCCATTCAGTTTGAGCATATTCTTCCATACATCCTAAAACAGTTGCTGCGCCTCCAGTCGTGGTAGTTGCTATAAAATGCTCATCTGAGATTTTACAAATAATACCATCATCTTTTACCATACCATCCTCTCCTAACATAAGGGCATATCTTGAGGTGCCAGGTTTCATTTTGGAGAAACTATTTGTATATATTAAATTCATGAAAGCTAATGCATCCTTACCTTTAATCTCAATTTTTCCTAGAGTGCTACCATCCAAGACCCCAGCATTTTCTCTTACATTTTTACTTTCTCGTTGAACGGCATCATTCATAGTTTCATCTTTACTTAATGGAAAATACCAAGGTCTTTTCCATTGACCAACATCCTCAAAAACAGCACCATTAGTTATATGCCAATTATGAAGTGGTGATTTTCTTTCTGGGTCGTAATATTCATATGAATTTCTTCCTGCTATTGCAGCAAAACTCAAAGGAGCATAGGGAGGTCTGTAAATTGTTGTTCCTACTTCGTTAACTTTCTTATCGAGTAAATCAGAAACTATACCCAAAGCATTTATACTACTTATTTTACCTTGGTCTGTTCCCATGCTATTAGTGGTGTATCTTTTGAGATGTTCAATTCGATCAAAACCCTCTGAGATAGCTTGTCTTATATCTTTTGTAGTGACATCATTTTGTAAATCTATAAATGATTTTGACCAAATAGTTTGTTTTTGCGGTAAAACTTCCCACAATTTTTCAATTTTAAATTTGTGACTTGTATTTAGTTTTAGTTTAATTTGAACAGGTTTAATTCCAAATATATCTAATTTTTCATTAATTTCTTTATTAATGGCGTTAAAGTCAAACTGCCCAGAGGCTGAGCCAAGAGTTATTGTGGGTTGAAAAGCTTGAGCTGGCTTATAGGTTAAATCTTTTTCATCCCAATCTAATAAGCCTTTGGACTGAGTGAACAAGTGAACATCTGGATTGATACCACCAGACAAACATAAAAAATCTGTTTTAATTTCATTAACTCCCCCTGAACTATCTTCAACTAATATTTTTTGTAATTTTTTATTTCCGTATGCTTCTTTGATTTGAGAATTAGTATATAAAGGAATGTCATTTTTTCTTATTAAATCAAACAAGTCTGGTTCAATATTTTCACCTGAGCGTGAGTCGATGTAAGCTTTTGGTTTAAAGCCCTTTTTGATAAGGCTAAATACTAGACTTTCGGAATTAGAATTATTGCTAAAAACAACAGTTTCTTTTGAGGGTATCACCCCGTATCTACACATATATTTTTCGAATGATGAGCACAACATAATGCCTGGTAGGTCATTATTTTGAAAAGATAAAAATCTTTCTATATGACCGTTGCATAAAATAACTTGGTCAGTTCTAATTTTATGAAGAGTGCTATTAACTTTATCTTTCAAAGGTCGAGATCCAACAAATTTATCTTCAACAGCAATTAGATGATTAATATAATTGTACGTTGTCACTAAAGTATTTTTTAATAATTTTATATTTTTAGAGTTTTCGATTTCTTTAACTGTCTCACTTATCCAGTCCATTGGTGTTTGATTATTAACACTTTGAACTTTATTAGAGTTATTCAAAATACCACCCAGTTGATCGTCAAAATCAATAAGAAGAACACTATATTTTGTATCGATTAAACTCTTTGCAGCAATAAGCCCATTCAGACCTCCACCAATAATAGTTATGTCAACATTATGATAGAGATGAGTACTAACGGCTTTAAATTCTTTTGGAGGCTTGCCAAGACCCGCGGCTTTTCTAATGATAGGCTCATAAATTTTTTTCCAAAAATTTTTATGAGGACCCATAAACGTCTTGTAATAAAAGCCTGCTGGAAAAACTGGTGAAAATATATTGTTTATACTTCCAATATCTGTCTCTAACGAAGGCCATCTATTTTGACTTTCGATTTCCATGCCCTCATAAATCTTTTTTATGGTAGCTCTTGTATTTGGCTCCGAATATTCACTAATTATTTGTACTAAAGCATTCGGCTCTTCTATACCGCAAGTATAAAAACCACGAGGTCTATGATATTTAAAACTTCTTCCGATTAACTTTATGTTATTTCTAAGTAACGCTGAGGCTATAGTATCACCTTTGTAACCGTAATACTTAACACCATCAAATTTAAATCCTATTTTTTGATGAAATTGGATAAACTTATTATCTGTTAAATTCAACTCACTCATTTTTTAACTGTAAAATTACCTGATCCTAAGTTTGGTTCTCCTGATGGAGTTTTTACATTATTTTTAAAACTATCTAGCTTAGGTCTTTCTTCATCAATTTTATATATTTTTAAAATTTCATCGGTAGAAGTATCTCTTACACAATTAAACCATTTTCGGCATCCATGAGAATGAACCCATCTTTCATAAAAAATTCCTTTTGGATTTGCTCTGATAAAAACATATTCCCCCCATTCTCGATCTCCAATTTCAGCAGATCCATCGGGACGCTTAACATGAGCTTCCCCACCGTTAGAAAATTCAGATTGGTCCCTTGGACCGCAGTACGGACAGTCGATAATAAGCATGTTGAATTAATGGGCTACTGCTGCAGCCCCATGTTCATCAACTAGTTTTCCGCTTGCAAATCTATCTAAATTAAAAGCACTATTTATTTGATGGGCCTCATTTTTAGCAATTGTATGGGCAAATACATTAGCACTTCCAGGTGTCGCTTTAAAACCACCTGTGCCCCAACCACAATTAAAAAATAATCCCTCAACATCACACTTACTTATTATAGGACTTGCATCAGGACAAATATCGACAATTCCTCCCCATTGACGAAGCATTTTCATTTTTCCAAACACAGGGTAAAGCTCAACCATAGCTCTCACAGTCTCCTCTATGATATTAAAACCACCACGCTGTGTGAAGGAATTATAGCTATCTGTTCCTGCGCCTATTACAAGTTCACCCTTATCAGACTGGCTTACATAAGCATGAACAGCAGATGACATTACAACAGTATCAATAATTGGTTTTATTGGCTCAGAAACTAAAGCTTGTAGAGGTTTGCTTTGTAGTGGAAGTCTGATACCAGCAGTCTCAGCTAGAACACCAGTGTGTCCTGATGCAACTACACCAACTTTATTGGCTCGAATAAAACCTTTAGATGTTTCTACACCCTCTATTTTTCCATTTTTAGTTTTAATTTGATGCGCCTCACAGTTTTGAATTATATCTACTCCCATTTCATCTGCACGCATAGCAAATCCCCATGCAACAGCATCATGTCGAGCAGTCCCACCTCTTGGTTGGTAAGATGCACCAAGAACAGGATAGCGAAGATTGTCGGTATTCATAATAGGAACCTTTTTTTGAATTTCCTCTTTAGAGAGCCAAATCGAGTCTATACCATTTAAATTATTTGCACTTACTCTTCTTTTAATTTCTTTTATATCATGTTCATTGTGAGCAAGGTTCATAACACCTCGTTGACTAAACATAACATTATAATTTAATTCAGTTGATAAATTTTCCCAAAGTTTAAGAGAATGCTCATACAAATGAGCGCTGTCATCCCACAAATAATTTGATCTTATGATAGTAGTATTTCTTCCAGTATTACCTCCACCAAGCCAACCTTTTTCAATTACAGCAATATTTTTTAAGCCATGTTCTTTAGCTAAATAGTATGCAGTACCAAGACCGTGACCACCACCACCAATTATTATAACATCATAAAACTCTCTTGGTTCTGGACTTCGCCACATTTTCGGCCAATCCTTATGACCCTTTAAAGCATTTTTGGCGATACTAAATATTGAATATTTCTTTTTCACGTATGCAAATTAGCAAAAAAATTTTTACTCATCTAGTAAATTTCAAAGGCGAATTGTCATTGATATTCCTAAAAATTTTAGGAAATTGCCATTTTAGCTCACAATCAGTATTTGGAGCTTGTGATTTATCATCCAAATCTTGTTGACAAACAGTGCGAATTTCAAAACTAAACCTTGTTTTTTTTGATTTTTGTTTAGATGAGCTATGAAGATGACATCCAGAAAAACAAAGTATTTCCCCTGGCTGGATAGTTACTGGAAGAATTTTAACTTGTTCAGGTAATTCCTCTAACATTTGAGGGGCAGAAGGATACGAAAAATCATTTCTTTTTCTATGGTCTAAGTAGGTATTGAGATCCCAAGTAGATGTAGAATTTCTTACAGGCTTAGAAAAAAATTCAGGATAAAAAATCATTGTATTTGTTTCGTCAACAGAACTAATAGGTCCCCACCAATTAATTTGTTGATGAATATTTGTTCCCCATGTATCTCGATGTGAGCTAATTCTTGAAGCCTCTCGGTAATGAAATCTATTTTCAGCAGGTGCAATTCTAATTCTAAACTGGTCCCAATAAGAATTATTATTATAAAAACCTCTTTCTATTAAAAAGCTCTTAAATAGTTCTTTAAAAATCTTTGAATTTTTAAGATTTGATACGAGCTTAGTACTAATTGATTCACATTCATCTAAGTAATGAATTTTTTCTAGCTCTCCATCATACTCACTATTAATCTCAGTCTTAATTTCTTGAATTAAATTGAGAGTGAATTGTGATTTTTGAAAAACAAATATTTTTCCTTTAAATATTTCTTCTTTAAATTTTTTTAAGTCTAAGATCTTTTCTATTGCTTCAAACATTTAGTCTATATCACCGACATAAACTCCTAAAGCAAGTGCAGTTTCAATAAGTGGGTCTGATCTATCAACTACTTTATAAGTTGATATGCCCTCACTAATTGGAACATCAACAACTTTCCTATCTCTCCAAGCAACCATTCTCCCCATTTTACCCTGTGCTATCAAATCAACTGCATACACACCAAAGGCACTTGCAAGAATTCTATCTCTTGGAGTAGGAGGAGCTCCTCTTTGAACATGACCAAGAGATGTTACTCTGCACTCTATATCAGTCATTTTCATAATCTCTTCAGATAAATAATTTCCTATACCGCCAAGTCTCTTTTGTCCGTCTGCGAATTCAACAGTATAGCTTTTGCCTTCTTCAGTTTTAACAGCTTCAGCAACAACAACTAAGGAGTGAACAATTCCTCTATTTTTCATTTCAGTTAATTTGTTTACAATCCCTTTGATAGAGTACTTAATTTCAGGTATTAAAATGGCGTCTGCTCCTCCAGCAATACCCGCATTAATTGCAATATGCCCTGCGTCTCTTCCCATAACTTCTAAAATCATTGTTCTTTGGTGACTTGCAGCAGTTGTTTGAAGGTTATCAAGTGCTTGAGTAGCAACATTTACAGCTGTATTAAATCCAATTGAACTTTCTGTTGCACCAACATCATTATCGATTGTTTTTGGTATTGCAACAATATTTAAATTCCCACGTTTTGCTATTTCGGTAAGAATTGACATACTTCCATCCCCACCAATCACAATTAACCCCTCAAGACCCAACTCATAATATCCATCGATTATCTCTTGCGAACGGTCTTTATACTCTCCATCTGGCATTGGAAATTTGAAAGGGTTGCCCTTACTTGTTGTGCCTAAAAAAGTACCACCTTGTCTTAATAGAGATCCACTAAAGGTTTGGTAATCAAGCGGCAAGTAAGCCACAGGTCTTTGCATTAAACCAACAGTGCCGTCACGTATTCCAAGCACTTCCATGTTATAGGTATTCTTTGCTCGAAAAAAAATAGATCGAACGGCAGCGTTTAAGCCGCCACAATCTCCTCCACTTGTAAGTATTCCAATTTTTTTCATTTAGAATTTATCTGAGTCCCACAACCATGCTGCTCCTCGCACGCCACTAGAGTCGCCATGAGTGTTTCTTAAGATCTTATTTCTTATTTTATCACTAAAAGTATATTTAGGAAGAAGTTTTGGAATATTTTCATAAATTCTTCCTACATTAGACATTCCTCCACCTATCACAATTACATCTGGATCTATAATGCCGATCATTACTGAAATTAATCTTGCAAATCGATCCTCGTATAATTCAAATTCTTTTTTTGCTCTTTCATCACCATTTGCCTCCAGGGCAACAATCTCTCTTGTTCTAAAGTTAGTTCCATATTTAGAGTTAAATATTTTAGTAAAACCTATTCCTGATATAAATTGTTCCGCACAAAGCGGTCTTCCACAATTTCCAACCTTGCACTTTGGATTTAATTCATATTCCTCTTGAGTAGGATAGGGAAGTGGTTGATGCCCCCAATCTCCTGCCACTTGATTAATGCCCTCTATAACTTGTTTTTTATAGACAAATGAACCTCCAAAACCTGATCCAATGATTATTCCCCATACAGATTGGTAATTAGCTCCAGATCCATCAATTGCCTCTGAAAGAGCAAAGCAATTTGCATCGTTCATCAATTTAATATCTCTATTTAGACTTCTTTCTAAATCTTTATGGAAAGGCTTATCATTTATCCATACACAATTTGCGTTGTTAACCAAGCCTGTGTCTTTTGAAGAAAAACCAGGAATACATACGCCGACAGTGTTAATTGAATTTGTATGTCTGTCAAATTCTTCAATCAAAGATTTTACAGTATCAATGCCACTTTCATAATTTTTTTCATATGTTGATCTTTTTCTTAAAATCTCGTTACCCTCATTATCCATGAGAATACCCTCAATTTTAGTGCCACCATAATCAATACCCACTTTAAAATTTTTTGACATTACTTTTGTGAACTATTATATGAATATAAAAACATAATACACATATATATTAATTCAATGATATAACATAACTACTTAGATTTATTTTTTAATGAAAAAAAAAGTTATCAATTGGGGTATAATCAGTTCAGCAAAAATTGGATGGGAACATGTCATTCCAGCTATCATTAAATCCAAAAATAGTAATTTATTAGCTATTGCTAGTAGGAGCAAAAGTAAAGCAATACAACTTCAAAAAAAATTTAATATCACTAAAAGTTATGGTTCATATGATGAGCTTTATCTGGATCCAAATATAGATATTGTCTATAACCCTTTACCAAATCATTTACATATCAAAACAAGTTTAAAAGCTTGTGCTTATGGCAAACACATACTTTTAGAAAAACCACTATCATTAAAAGCAAAGGACATTAATCCATTAATTAAAAAAGCAGCAAAACATAAAATTATTATCAAAGAAGCTTTTATGGTGAGACATCACCCTCAATGGCAATGGATAAAAAAATATATCAAATCTGGTAGTATTGGAAAAATATCAAATATATCCTCAGTCTTTTCTTATTTTAACAAGGACCCAAATAATATTAGAAATATTCAAAAATATGGCGGTGGTGCAGTGTATGATATTGGTTGTTATCCAACTGTAATTTCGAGATACTTACTGGACAAAGAACCAAAAAGAGTTGTTGCTACCGCAATTAAAGATAAAAATTTTAAGACAGATATTTTATCAACTACTCTATTAGATTTTGACGGTGTATTTTCATCTTATACTGTTGCTACCCAAAGCACTAATTCTCAAAAGGTCATTATTTTAGGAACAAAAAAAACGATAGTAGTTGAAAATCCTTTCAATGCGATAAAGAGCAAACCTACAACAGTTGTCATTTATAATGGCCGGTCGATTTACAGAAAAGATAATACTATAAAAGTATTTAAGCCATCTGATCAATATGAGCACCAAGTTACTGTTTTTTCAGATCATCTTTTAAAAAAAACAAAAGTTGATTATGATTTAAAAGACGCAAAAAAAAATATGAAAGTGTTAGATGCTACTTTTAAATCGATAAAAAGAGGTAAGTGGATTAAAGTTTAATTCTATTTACTATAAAATCAGCTACTTTTTTTCCAAAAGTTTCATGAGTTTTTTTAGACCAGTGTATTGGATCTAAGTTTGAAGATTTAATATATTGATTACTATCAATTAAATAAATTTTTTCTTCATCAGTGACATTTTTTATGGAGTTAAATAATTCTTTAGACTTATCAAAAGCTCCCTCCCATTCAATATAGTTTGACCATTGTAAATCATTAGATAGTTCTCCAAGAACTGGAGGACAAATTACTACTATTTCTGATAAATTTTGATCATGCCAAGTTCCTTTTCTCGAAAATGTGTGCTTGGCAATATTAATAAGTTCTTTGATTCCTCTAGCTACTTCATCAGAGGACCTGTTAAATCTTTTTTTTAAATCGTTAGTTCCAAGCATAATTATTATTAAATTAAGAGGTGAGTGAGATAATAAACAAGATTTAAAAACTGAAGCTCCATTTAGATGGGATCCATCTTGCATATCGTTAACATTAGTCGTTCTACCGGGCAAGGAGTCTTCTTTTATAAAACAATTTAAACGAGCATTTGCTAAATGGTTAGATAATTCAACAGGCCATCTTTTATCATATCTTTTACCCTCATCTTCATCTGTATATCCCCAACTGTTGGAGTCACCAAAAACTAAAATATTAATCAATAGGAGCTAGATGGAGCCCAAATATTAATATCTCCATCTTTTGCCTTTTGATTAATTTTTTTTATTTCTTCTTTGCCAAATTTTAAATTATCAAGAGAAGCAAGACAATCTCTTAGCTGTGTAACAGTCCTGGCACCAATTAAGGCTGAGGTGATGGCTTTGTTATTTAACACCCAAGCCAAGGCCATCTGAGATAAGTTCTGGCCTCTTTTTTTTGCTAGTTTGTTTAAATCATTAATAATCTTTGTATTTTTTTTTGTAATTAGTTTTCTGCTAAATGAGCTATTTTCACTTACTCTAGTACCCTTAGGAAGTCCGTTTAAGTATTTATTTGATAAAAAGCCCTGCGCTAAAGGGGAGAAAGCGATACATCCTACTCCGTTTTTCAAAAGAGTCTTAGTAAGGCCTTTTTCAATCCAACGATTAATTAAAGAATAAGAAGGTTGATGGATAAATAATTTAATCCCTCTTTGTTTAAGAATTTTCATCATTACATTAGTTTTTTTTTCTGAGTAAGAGGAAATTCCAATATAAAGAGCTTTACCAGAACGATATATACTTTCGAGAGCATCAGCCGTTTCCTCTAAAGGTGTATTCGGATCAAAACGGTGAGAGTAAAATATATCAACATAATCTAAGTTCATTCTTTTTAAACTTTGATCACAACTAGCAATGACATGTTTCTTTGACCCCCATTCCCCATAAGGACCATCCCACATATCATAACCAGCCTTAGATGAAATAATCATCTCATCTCTATATTTTCCTAAATCACTTTTCATAACTTTGCCAAAATTAGTTTCGGCACTGCCATAAGGTGGTCCATAATTATTTGCTAAATCAAAATGAGTGATTCCAGAGTCAAAAGACTCAAATAATATCTTTTTAGACTCTGAAGACATACCATTACCTCCAAAGTTATGCCACAGACCAATAGAAATTAATGGAAGCTTTAAACCACTTTGTCCACAATTTCTATATTGCATTTTGGTATATCTTTTTATATTAGCTAAATAACTCATTGCACAGTCTCCTCAATTTCTTTTTTCATTGGCATGGAATTTGCAGCACCTTCTCTTGTCACAGAAATTCCTGCAACTAAATTAGCAAACTCTATCGACTGTTTGTAGGTTTTATTTTGAGACAGAGCAACACTCAAAGCGCCATTAAAAGCATCTCCAGCTCCAGTTGTATCGACAACAGGTTTATTTAAATGGGATGCAGGCATTAAAAATTCTTCATCAATATTTTTAAAATAACAACCTTTCTCCCCGAGAGTAATCAATATATTTTTTACACCTTTTTCTAAAAAATATTTTCCAGCAACTTTACAATCATCCTCGTTTTTTACTAGCTTGTTAAAATAAAAACTTGCTTCAGTTTCATTTGGAGTAAAAAAATCAATATATTGAAAAAAATCATCTGGTATTTCACTTGAAGGGGCTGGATTTAAAATTGTAATACAATTTTGACTCTTTGCTTCTTTTAAAGCATACAAGGTAACATCTTTAGGAGTTTCTAACTGTGTTAAAAAAATTTTTGAATCTTTAATTATACTTAAATTTTTGTCAATTAAATTTTTACCTATAGTTCCAGCAGCACCTGGTACAACATTAATAGCATTTTCCCCTGTTTTCCTATTTATTAAAATACCTGCAGATCCGGTTGACTCATTTTCATCGATTTCTAAACCATCGTAGTTGATACCAGAATCTTTATACAAAGAAATTGCTAGATCTGCATAATTATCGCTCCCTATTTTACTAATAAAAGAAACCTCTCCACCAGCTCTAGCTGCAGCAATAGCCTGGTTTGAACCTTTGCCGCCAGGTCCAATTATATATTTTTCACCTAATATCGTTTGGCCAGCGACTGGAATGCTATCAGCAAAAAAACAGATATCTGCTACAAATATACCAAAAACACAAATGCTCAATTATTTAGTATCCAAACTGAACCATCAGGCTTAACAACTCCTTTAGTTAAAATAAAGCAACCAAAAGGTCTTGTTTCGTTTGTCGTGATAATAGCAAAAGCTTTTTTGGCTTCCTCGTAAAATTTAAATCTCTCAATTGATCCTATTTTCCAATTCTCACCCGCAACACTTTTAGTAACTTCAATAATTTCTCGATGAACATCATTCAGTTCGTCAGGTTTGTTATCGATTTGCATTCTAAGTATTGGAAACTCCACAAAACTATCTAGGGGGAATATTGATAATATTGCTTTAGCCGCTCGAGCGGCATCAACCCCATCTAAACGATGCACTAGCGAATTCATAGAATAAGCTGGAAAGTTTGAGTCACATAAAATTAGTTTATCTCCATGTCCCATTGCTCTCAAAGTATGCAAAACATCTGGACCAAGAATAGGATCAATCTTAATAAGCATATAATATAGAACTAAATTAATTCGTTAAATTCAACTTAATTAATTTATCTCAACTGGTCTTGATCTTAACATTCTAACAGTTTCAGGTTCTGCTTTTCTGCATAACTTTGGAGAAAGACCTTGATTTATTAGATTTAAATCTTCAAATACTATTTCACCCATTTCATAAAAAACAGACTTAAGAGCCCCAGCCCTATGTGCTGAAAAAAGAATATTTTTAGATTTGCGTATGGGATCATTTTTTTTTACAGGCTCTTCAGGAAATACATCTATGGCAACTTTTATTTTTCTTTTTTTTGAAATTTGTAATAGATCTGTAAAATTTACTACATTTGCCCTGCTAAGAATTAACAAACAAGAATTTTTTTTCATTAGATTAAGTAACTTTTTATCAATCATATTCTTGTTTTTTGTTGTAATTGAACTTAGAACATAAATTACATCTGATTTTTTGAATATTTCTTTTAGAGAGTTTACCTTACAATTGTTTTCCTCAAGAAACTTGTTTGGAAGCCATGGGTCGTATGCAAGAAAATTATTTGTGAAAGGCTCTAATAAGGGTTTCAACTTTTTGGCTAAATCACCAAAACCAATAAAACTTAAAGTGTTATTTTTAAGTAAACTGCAATTTATATTACTTTCCAATCCATATTTTTCTTTGTTATTCATAAAATCTATATGTGATTGATGAATTTCCCTCTTAAGAGATAAAGTAAACCCAACTGCAATTTCAGCAACAGTTTGAGCAAATACAGGAGCAGTGGATAGAACATAAATGCCGTTTGTAAAACAATACTCATAATCCATGTTATCAATGAAGTTGCTCTCAATATTGAATATAGCTTTTAGTTTGGCAGCCCTTTTTAAAATAGTCTTTGAGAGATTAGGTTGTCCAATTATGAAATCGGCATTTGATATATTTTTTTCGTAAAAATGTTTTTTATTTTTGATTGGCGCGTTAATAAGTTTGAAATTTTTTTTTAAATAAACAAGCTTATCTCTTGAAAAGATAAGATCCATTTCTCTTGGAAAAGGATCAACAATTATTGTTTTCATTAGTTGATTATATCAATTATTTATTTTTTTGATAATCTAAGTTCAAATGAAAAGATCTGAAATAAATGCTGCCATATCTGAGGCCAAAGACATGATCGATAAATATTCATGGGTACTACCTAAATGGGGCTATTGGTCTAAAGAGGAGTACAACAATAATCCAATCTTAAAAAGTTATTTAAAAGATCATCAGATGGGCTGGGATGTGACTGATTTTGGTAAGGGAGAATTTGAAAAAAAAGGTATCACTTTATTTTGTATAAGAAACGGAATACAGGGTAATAACGATGATAAACCTTATGCAGAGAAGTTATTGTTTATGAAAGAAGGTCAAGAAATACCTTTTCATAGCCACAAAGTAAAATTAGAAGATATAATTAACCGAGGTGGTGGGGAGTTAGTAATAGAATTTTTGGAAGTCGACTCAAATCAAATTGAATTAAATTCTAAAATTGACGTTCTTGTTGACGGTGAAATAGTCTCCATTGCACCAAGAGAACCCTTAATTTTAAAAAGAGGCCAGAGTGTGACTGTTGAGAGAAATATATATCATAGATTCTATTCAGTAGAGGGTTCAGGAATGGTCATGGCAGGTGAGGTTTCCCAAGTTAACGATGATAATAAAGATAATTATTTTTTAGAAAGTGTGGGAAGATTTACTACAATTGAAGAAGATGAAGAGGCCATACATCCGTTATGGAATGAAACTTAAAATTAATGAAAAAAGGAATAATTGCTTCAGGTATCTGGTGTGTAGACATATCTTACAAAATTAAAAATTGGCCATCTGAAGGAAAAACGTCAATAGTAGAGAGAAAAATAGACGGCGTCGGGGGTGGGCCATCAAATGTCCTAACAAATTTAGAATATTTAGGTTTTAAGTATCCCAAGATTGCTCTTGGGTGTATAGGGAAAGACAAAGAAGCAGACATAATTAAAAAACATAATAAAAAAAATAATATTATTTCAAAATATTTAACTACTCTAAAAAAAATTAAAACATCCTATACTTTGATAATGTCTAAAGGTGGAGGCGAGAGAACTTTTTTTCATTATGCAGGAGCAAATGACAACTTAAGCTATCGTAATTTAAAACTATCAAATATAAAGAATTATAAACCAAAAATTTTCTATGTAGGATACCTAACCTTTCTTGGTAAATTAGATGAATTAGATAGTAATAATAAGACTAAGTTATGTTCAGTATTAAAAAAAACAAAAAAAATGGGAATGCTAAATTGTTTGGATCTAGCATCTTATGATCATAATAATTATAAAAAAATTATAAAAAGTGCAGCAAAATATTGCGACTATCTCTTCTTAAATGAAATAGAAGCTGAGCTTGCTACAGATTTCAAAATAATTTATGAACATAAATTTAATAAAAAAAATGCTGAGTCTGCGGCTAATTATCTTTTAGATTGTGGGGTAAATAAAGCTGTTGTATTACATTCGCCTCAATACACTTTATGGAAAGAAAAGAATAAGCTTTCTCACTGGTATAAATCAAAATTACTAAAAAATAGTCAGATTGTTAGTAAGGTAGGTGCTGGTGATGCATTTTGTGCTGCTTGCTTATTTGGAATACACGAAGAATGGGATGTAGATAAAATTTTAAAAAAGGCCCATTCAGCTGCAAGTTCGATTCTTAAAACAGAATTCTCTAGTGGTAATATCCCTAATATTAATTATTTATAACTATATTTTTAGAACCTTTTCGGTAATCATTAAATCTTTGTCCAATGATCTATCTGGTTTAATTTTCTTTTTTTTAAGCTGGTCATGATAAAACTTAACACCTTCTTTAGAGGTCATCCCATTCACAACATCTCGCATAGTTTTAACAATCAACTTCTGGTCTTCTGCTAGATTGATTTTTCTGCCAAATAATGCAACTTTTGCACCATATTTAAAAGATTTTGAGATAAGCTCGAAACAGTCTCTTGTTGTTCCTTTTCCACCACCTAGTATCCCAACTATAAGATTTTTTGGGTCATAACTCGCTAACTCTTCCATTGCTTTAGGACCGTTATAGGCAATTTTTAAAAACAGAGGTCTTTCACTTTTTAACTGCCCAGCGAGTGTCTTCAGGATACAATCATTTATATACTCACCTAATTGAGACTGGTTCAAACTAGTTTTTGTTTGTGGATTAAAAACCTCTAAAAAATAATTGAAATTGTTTTTTTCAGCTTCTTGTCTAAAATTCCTGTAGGAATTTAACATCTCAAGATCGTGACTTAAACTTTTAGAAAATGTAATTGAAAATAATCCAAGATTTGAAAATTTTTTAACGTTTTTTAAATTTGCAGTTCGAAAAGGAGTAGCCATTTCTTTTTTATAATTTCCGTGTCTTATGCCCCAAATATCGGATGTGTCATTCATTCTTACAGCTGGAGTTACTGGTGAATTTTTAAAAATTCCCTTTTTAAATAATAGCTCTGCATTGGATGCAGACATAAGCATAATATCCACAAGTTTAGATTTAGTCATAGACTCCATCAAATCTAAATAATCTTTTAAATTTTTATATTGATTTAAAATCAAACCATTTTTATTTCTTTTATTTCCAGGTGCAGGTATTCCACCACCCATGTCAGCATCTTTAGCATCTGCAATAATAAAATCTTTTGGAGTAAAGTTATAATTCCTAATTCTCTGGAGTTTAAAATCAAGCGATTTTTTCATAAATTTAAGTTTATCATCAATATAATTACACTATAAATAGAAAAAATTAAATTAAGATTATATAGTTATAATAATATGTATTTAGGAATAGACTTAGGGACCTCTTCAATGAAATGTCTTATTATTGGAGATAATCAGGAGATAATATATAACGTTTCGAGTGAAGATATATCATTAACAAATCCAAAAAGTGGTTGGTCCGAACAAGATCCATCTTTGTGGATTGAAGCATTAGAACTTTGCCTCGCAAAATTAAAAGAAAAAGTAAAATTAAACGAAATTAAATCAATTTCATTTTCAGGTCACATGCATGGCGCTACATGTATTGATAAAAATCATAAGGTAATAAGGCCTTGTATTTTGTGGAATGACACAAGAAGTCACGAGGAGTGTAAAGATATTATGAATGATAAATCAGTCATGGATATTGCTGGAAATATTGCTATGCCAGGATTTACTGCACCTAAAGCATTATGGTTAAAAAATAATGAATTTGATAATTTTAAATTAATTCACAAAGTTTTACTGCCCAAAGATTATTTAAGGTTTTATTTAACGGGAGAATTTTTTAGCGATTTGTCTGATGCCTCTGGAACTTATTGGCTAGATATAGAAAAGAGAAAGTGGTCAAATAAATTACTTG
>CACLVL010000006.1 GCA_902610415.1 uncultured Alphaproteobacteria bacterium | reverse complement strand
TTCATTTGTTACGACTATTGATCCTTTTTTGATTTTATTTTCAGATAAATAATATTTAGCAAGAATATAAATTAACTCCTCTCCACTTAATACCTTACCCTTTTCATCAATAATTAGGACTCGGTCACCATCTCCATCTAAACAAATTCCAATATCACATTTTCTTTTCTTTACTAAATCTGATGCCTTTAGCGGAAATAAAGATCCACAGTTTTGATTGATGTTTATGCCAGAGGGATTATTTCCAATAGTGTGAAGATCTAAACCTAGTTCAAATAAAACTTCTGGTGCCACTTTATATGAAGCTCCATTTGCACAATCTAAAGTTACTTTCAATTTACTGTAATTTAGATTTCTATCAGCACTCTGTTTAAGAGCCTCTGAATATCTCCCTAAAGCATTTTTGAGCCTTATTGCTTTACCATAATTTGACGGTTTTATTTTAAAATTATCAAAGTCATAATTAAAAAATAAATCTTCTATTTTATTTTCATCTTCAGGAGAAATTTTAAGACCTTGACCTGAAAAGAATTTCAATCCGTTATCTTTATATGGATTATGAGAAGCCGTAATCATTACAGAAAAGTCTGCTCTAAGAGACTTACCAAGAACTGTTAAAGCAGGTGTAGGTAAAGGCCCTACTAAAATTACATCTATCCCCATTGATATAAATCCTGATGCTAGAGCTGGTTCGAATATGTAACCAGACAATCTTGTATCTTTATTTATAACCACTCTTGATATTGTATTTTTTTTACTTAAAACAAGCGATGATGCTTTAGCTAGTTTAAGTACATTTTCAGCAGTTAAAGGGTATTTTCCAACCTCGCCTCTGATTCCATCAGTGCCAAATAACCTCATAAGAGATATTTAATATTGGAATAAGTGTTAATTTGGAAGAGGGAAATTTTGATCTTTTGTAAAAGAAGGTAAAGGGCCCTTACTTTGGGTTTCTTTTTTATTGTCTGTATTATCATTAGAACTATCAGAAGATAAATCGTCGTCTCTTTTGGGCTTAATACCCTTAATTAAGTTTTGTATCTCCTCACCGGTTAAAGTTTCATACTCTAAAAGTCCTTTAGCAATTGTGTGAAGGTCTTTGATATTTTCGTTTAATATTTTTCTTGCTTTTGTTTCAGCCTCTTCAACAAGACGAATAACTTCTTGGTCAATAATTCTTGCTGTTTCTTCTGAAATATTTTTAGATTGTGTAACAGAGTGTCCTAAAAAAACTTCTTCTTGGTTACCTGTGTATCTAACCCTTCCAAGTTTATCACTATAACCCATTTGAGTTACCATAGCTCTAGCTAGGTTCGTTACTTGTTGAATGTCGCCAGCAGCACCTGAACCTATTTTATCGGGTCCAAATATTAACTCTTCAGCTATTCTTGCAGCAACTGTAACAACTAATTTATCTAAATATTCATCTTTACGATGAATTACCTTATCTTGCTCTGGTACACTCATAACAAAACCAAGCGCTCTACCCGTAGGAATAATCGAAGATTTGTATATCGGATCAGCATGTTTGCTATGCAGATTAGCTAAGGCATGGCCTGCTTCATGGTAAGCAATTACCTCTTTCTCTCCATCAGATATTATCTTTGACTTATTTTGGGTGCCAAGCATAACTTTATCTTTGGCATCTTCAAAGTCATCCATTGTTACAATTTTTTTGTTCTTTCTGGCAGCTATAAGAGCAGCTTCATTTACTATATTAGCCAAATCAGCACCTGAAAAACCAGGGGTTGATCTTGCAATTGCAATGGTCTTAACTGATTTATCCATCTTAATTTTTCTTGTATGAACTTTTAAAATTTTATCTCTACCAATGATATCTGGGGCTGGAACAACAACTTGTCTGTCAAATCTTCCAGGCCTTAATAATGCTGGATCAAGAACATCAGGTCTATTGGTCGCTGCAACTATTATTACACCTTCATTGGCCTCAAAACCATCCATTTCAACGAGGAGTTGATTTAATGTTTGTTCTCTTTCGTCATTACCACCGCCTAATCCGGCACCTCTATGCCTTCCAACTGCATCTATTTCATCGATAAATATAATACAAGGCGCGTTTTTCTTTCCTTGTTCAAACATATCTCTAACTCTACTAGCTCCAACACCAACAAACATCTCAACAAAATCTGAACCAGATATTGAGAAAAAAGGTACACCTGCTTCACCGGCGATTGCTCGTGCTAGAAGAGTTTTACCAGTTCCTGGAGGTCCAACCAACAATGCTCCTTTAGGAATTTTAGCACCTAACCTCTGAAATTTATGAGGGTCTTTTAAAAATGACACAACCTCCTCTAATTCTTGTTTAGCTTCGTCAATACCAGCAACATCGTTGAAAGTAACTTTTTGCTTATTTTCATTTAATAATTTCGCTTTTGACCTTCCAAATCCAAGAGCACCTCCACCTTTTCCAGATTGCATTTGGCGCATAAAAAATATCCACACACCAATTAGAAGTAGCATAGGAAACCAAGATACAAATATGCTAAGTAATGGGTGCATACCAGATTGCTCAGGTTTTGCATTTATAGCGACTTCATTTTCATTAAGTGTTTCAATTAGGTTAGGATCTCTAGGAGCATAGGTAGAAAATTCAACTCCATCCATAGTTTGACCAAAAATATTATTTCCTTGGATTTCTACTGATTTTATTTCTCCATTTTGAGCTTTATCTAATAATGTTGTGTAGGTATAGGTGATTGAGGAGTAATCTCTTTGGGAATTCTTAAATACGTTGAACAGGCCTAATAAAATTAGGCTAATAATAATCCATACAAATATATTTTTTGAAAAATTTTTCATATTTTTAATATAGTCACTGTTACATACGTTTAAAGTGCTAAGTAAGATTTATATAGATTTTTTTTTTAAAGACACCTATTTTTCCTGAAAATATTGACCTTTCTTTGCCATTTTGAATGTTGCTATTTAGTATTTTGATTAAGTTTCTAATATTTTCATCACGAATTTGTTTTTTTAATAAAAATCTATTTTTGTAATAAAATGAGTTTATTACTAAGAATTTGAGATTTTCATTCAAATTATTGAATTTTTCAATTTCAATTTCAAAAATTTTATTTTTGTTATATTTGAAAAAACCCTTGTAAAGAGACCTTATATATGATGCTTTTGAAAAGATTAATCTTTCTTGATTGATTTTAGATAGATGTTTATCTGAATAAAGAAAGTGTCTTATTTTATTTCTAGTAAAATCTAACTCTAGATTAGTTCTATCTTCAAACCAAATTAGTTTATTTCTATTTGCGTATCTTTTGATTTGTTTTTTTGTGTATTTACTTAATGGGCGATGTAATTTGAGATTTTTAAATTTATCTGAAAATATATTAGATAAACCAACTGCACCAGATTGTTGAATTTTCCTCATAAAGAAAGTTTCATTAAGATCATCAAGATGATGACCTAAGAATATATTTTCAATATTCCTTTTTTTTGAAAAGTTGTATAAAAAATTGTATCTAATAGATCTAGATTTTTCCTGAAATCCCTTGATTTTGTTTTTAAGAGAAACTCTCTTCAAAAAAAGATTTTTATTTGAAAGATTATAAAACTTTATGAATTGTTTAATTTCATATTTTCCCTCAGATCTTTTTTGGTGATCAAAAATCAAATAATATATATTTTTATTTTTTAAATATTCTGATTTTGTAATCAAATCAAAGAGGACAGTACTATCTAAGCCACAAGAAATTGAAATTAATATTTTTTCGTTAGTTGATAAATTACTTTTGAGGTAATTATTGACGCCATGAGGGAGTGGTGTTCCATTAATCAATAATCAAACCACAGTCTTTTTCGGTTTGAAGAGATTTTGCTGACTCAATTACTTCTTTACTTTCAATGTAAGTATTAGAAAAAATTAGATCCTCCATAATTAAACAGCCATTTTCTTGATCACCAATACTAAATAGTGACTTTCCAAGCCAAAAATAGTTTTCAGATTTAAATTTTGGAAATGAATAAAAATCTCTATGCCTAATACCAAAATATTTTACAGCTTCAATTATCTCATTCTCCATAAAATAAGTTCTACCCAGAAGATAATAAGTTTCAGCTAAAAATTCTTTTTGATCTGTGTTTGAATTGACTATTAGGAGCAGGCTCTCAATAGCAGACTTGTTGTTAAGACTTGCAAAACTAGTTTTTGCATTTTTTAACTCTTCTTCGACGTTAATAACCGGCTTACTTAACTCTATTTCTCTATCTTTTATTAGTTGATCCAAATCATTAAGCATAGAAACATTGACTTCAGATATAGATTTTATCTCAACAATATCTAATTCTTCTTTTTCAATACTTAACGAAGAAGTTTTTTCTTCATTCTCAACAATAGAGTTGTCAAGAGTTTTTACTTTATCTTCCTCAAGCTCAGAGAGACTAATTTGACCTAATAACTGATCGTCTTCTGATTTTTCTACAATATTTGAGGAACTTTCTTCTATGTTTAGTTGATCAGATGTACTGATTATTTTTTTTTCATCAAAATCTGATGATGTGTATAAAGAGTATAAATTACTGACATCATCTTTAATATCCAAAATTTGTTTTTCCAATGATTTTATACTCTTTGAAATATCGTTAATTAGTATTTTTAATTCATCTAATTCAATATTGTCGATTGAGTCATTAGAATTATCTAATGATGACTCATTTTTATAAACAAACTTTTGCAGATCAATAATATCATTTTTAATTCTGTCTAATTCTACTGAGACTTGATTGTGTTTTTCAGATTGTGCGTGGTTAGTAAAAAAGAGAAGAAAAAAAATAACCAATGTTTTGTTTATTTTTTTCATAAATATTTTAGGTGCTCTTTCAAACAAGAGCACCTTAATGAAATTTTAATTAATTACTTACTAATGTAACGCCACGTCTATTTTGACTGTAAGCAGTTTCATCAGACCCAATAACTTCTGGTCTTTCTTTTCCCCAACTTACATATTCCATTCTATTGGTGTCAATTCCCGCCTGAGCGAGATATGAGTAAACAGAAAATGCTCTTTTATCTCCTAAAGCTAAGTTGTACTCACGGGTACCTCTTTCGTCTGCATGACCTTCAACAGTTATGTTAGTGTCAGGGTATTGCATTAACCAAGCTGCTTGAGCATCAAGTGTTGCTTGAGCATCAACAGTGAGTTCTGAGCTATCAAATTCAAAAAACACTCTATCACCTACATTAACAATCAAATCTTCTTGAGTGCCAGCTGTAATTTCACCTCCAGAGGATGAACTTGAGCTAGTTGAAGCTGCGTCAACGTTTCCACCTTCTTCTGTCTTAGTGGTAGCACATGAAGCAAGGAAAAAACCCGCAACAATAAGCATAAACAATTTTTTTAACATTATTATAAATCTCCGCGTAAATATATTCTTACTATAGTTTAGGTAAATAAACACTGAATTTTTTGGAAATCAAGATAATTCTTATTAAATTTTTGTAAAATTTGTTGATTTTTAACGAATTTTTATAATAAAGGTGACCAAGCTGGGTCACTTCCATCTCTTGGAGTGGGAATGACCATCTCGTTATATCCAGTTATGTCTATAAAATGTATTGTTACTTCTCCGCCTGTTCCATCAAGATTTGACCTTTTTTGTCTGTGAAATATTAAATACCTGCCATTTGGAGACCATGCGGGAGACTCTAGAGAAAAGTCCCTAACTATTACCCTTTCATTATTTCCATTTGTATCCATGACTCCTATATGGAAATTACCCTGAGTTAACTTAGTAAAAGCTATTAGGTCACCCCTTGGTGACCATACTGGATTTCCATAAACACCTCTACCTTTAGAAATTCTTTTGATATTATCTCCGTTTTTATCCATTACAAATAATTGAGGACTTCCACCACGATCAGAGTTAAAAACAATTTTTTCTCCATTAGGGGAAAAAGAGGGAGATGTATCTATTCCGGAGTCATTTGTTAATCTTGAGCGAGACCGGGTGTTTAGATCCATTAAATAGATCTCAGAATTTGCTGCATTATCAGGATCTGAAAAAGACATCACAACACTTTGGCTATCTGGAGAAAATCTTGGTGCAAAAGTCATCCCAGGAAAGTCTCCAACAATTTCCCTTTCACCAGTTTTAAGATTATAAATATAAACTCTTGGGAGATTATTTTTGTACTCCATATAAGTTATTATTTGGTTATTTGGTGCGAAACGAGGAGTTAAAACCAAATTTTTTCCATCTGTTAAAAATTGATGGCTATCCAAATGTCCATCTTGATCCATGATTGCTAACCTTTTTACTCTTTGATCTAGTGGACCGATCTCTGAAACATAAACAATTCTTGTATCAAAATAACCAGTCTCGCCTGTTATTCTTTCGTAAACGATGTCACTTACAGTATGGCCTACTCTTCTTATTAAGTTTTCATCAGGTATTGTAAGTTGTAATTTCTCAATCTCTTTTCCATTAAAGACATCATAAAGCCTCATGCGCAATCTAATCCCTTTATCTGTTTTACTGACATCTGCGCTTAATAAGAACTGTGCTTTTATTAGCTTCCAGTCCTCAAAACGTGGGACTTTTTCAACTAAATTATCGGATTGAATATAGAGATCTTCATTAACAGTGTAAAAAAGACCAGAATTTGTGAGATTATTGTTAATGATTTGCCTTAGCGTATTCCCATATCTAGCGGTGTCTGAGTCTGCACCAAAGATCTGAGTAATTGCTATTGGTGTTGGTTCAACCTTACCTTGTGAAATTGTAACATCAAGAGCCGCATTTGCGCTGAATGAAAAAAATAAAATAACTAAAATTTTTCTTATCATGGATATATTTCAAACAAATTATGAATTATTTTATTTTAAATTTTTATTAATCAAACATCCAGCTGAAATCAAAAGTAAAATTTATTTCCTTCCATTGATCGTATTTATCTTTTGGTAACATAAGAGGGCTACAATCTGGATTATTTACTGCTCTCATAGCAGCTTCAGCAGCAGTTCTAAATGATGGGTCATTTAATTTTTCTTTGTTGACTACTTTAGCACTTTTTACTGTTCGATCCGAATTAACCTCTATAAAAATGACGGGTTTGATTTCTTTTAAATTAGCTACTCCAACGTTAAGGTTTAGACAAGCATGCAATTGTTGCCTTAATAAATCAATTTCTGAAATGGTCATCGAGGGTCCAACTTTTTCTGTAAAAACTTCATCTTGTTTGATTTCAGAGGCTTCTTGTTCCTTTTTAAATTCTTTATCTTGATTTTCTAAATCTTTTAAAACAGTGCTAACGTTAAAAGTTTTCTTTACTGGTTTTTTCTTAACAACAATCTCAATATCTTTTTTTGGCTCCGGTATATCTTTAGGTTCAGGTTTTTGTTTCAATTTAATTTCAAAATCATTTTCAATTGGAGGTGGTGTTTCTTCTTCTGGCTTTTTTATTTCAGGCTTGATCTTTTCATCTATGACAAATTCATTTGATTTATCCGAGGAATCATCTAGTAATACTACCTCATTACTCTCCTGAATAACCGGATCTATTTTCTCTTGAGAAATTATTTCCTTAACTTCTGGTTGAATAACTTCAGCTTCACTTTGCTTCTGAGTCTCTTCTTGGAATGTTGGAACAATTTCATTAATTTCTTCAACAAACTCAGGTGCAGCAGTCTCTTCTTCGACGATAAACATTTCAATAGGAAGTATCATTGGAGTATCACTAATTTTTTTTTCAAAAGTAAAATTAATCATTGGTATCAAAATTAATAGATGCAACAGAAATGAGACTATTTGGAAATAAAAATCACTTTTTTTGTAACTTAGATTTTCAATGAATAAAATAAAATTTCTGTAGGGGTTAAGTAATGAGATAGTAGACAATTAGCTTGGCTTTTTTGTAACGAGAGCAATTTTTAAAAAACCAGAAGTATTTAACGCCCCAAGGACTTTCATGACCTCTCCATAATCAATTGTTGTGTCTGCTCGTAAAAAGATTCTAATATCTGTATTGGAGCCAGCAATAGTTTTCACTTTTAAAATCAACTCTTCAAAGGGTATTAGATCCTCACCTAAATAAATTTCGTTGTTTTCATTAATTGAAATTTCTAGAGGTTCCCTTTGTGCATCTAAAGAATTAGCTTCAACTTTTGGCAAGTTAACAGGAACCCCAACGGTTAGGAGGGGTGCGGTAACCATAAATACAATTAATAAAACCAACATCACATCAACCATAGGGGTGACATTTATATTTGAAACAGGTCGATGTTTTTTTCTCATGTACTTATTTTACTTGGCGTGAAATTATATTAACGAGGTCCTTTCCAAAACTTTCAGCTTCTGACAAATAGTTATCAATCTTTGAGGTTATAAGGTTGTAATAAGCAGTTGAGGGTATGGCCACGAAAAGACCTAAAGCTGTCACAAATAAAGCTTCTGCTATACCAGGCGCTACAACAGCAAGATTAGTATTTTGAGCAATTGCTATTGCTTGAAAACTATTCATAATTCCCCAAACTGTTCCAAATAATCCAATAAATGGCGCTACAGAACCAGAAGATGCCAAAAATGAAAGTCCCTTATTTAAATTTGTATCTTCAGTAGCAATACTTAAATCAAGAGAAGTATAAAGTCTTTGAATAAAAGCAGAGTCAACCTTATTTTTTTGCATCCTTGATTTTTCATACTCATTCATAATATTTCTGAAAATATTTGAGAAGCTTTCCTGATCGAAATCATCAATTTGCTGGTAAAGCTCATCTAAAGAGACACCAGACCAAAAATGGTTTTCAAATTTTTTGGATATTTTTTTAATTTTATTTATTAGTAGAATTTTTTGAATGATTGTCTTCCAAGATTGAATTGAAAAAATCACTAACAGTATGATTACAAACTTTACTACCCAATCAGATTTGAGAAACATTCCCATCATTGAGAAATCTACAGAACTCTCAAGGGCGGCTAAGTTAACTACTTCTTCCATAAATTATTATTCTTCAATTATTTTTTTATTTTTAAGCTCTTTAGAAACCTTATCAAAATCATCTGAATGTACCATTATCCAAAAACCAGGTCTATTTTTTTCACATAATGCAATAACTGGGGTTTTTTTTTCCTTATCAGCGAAAGATTTTGTATCATCCCATAATTTAATTGCCGAATGCTTAGCTCTTAATTTACACTCTATAAATAAATTATCATGAATTACGTCTGCATGAGTAACTTTTGAATTAATCCCGCTTAGAGCATTTCTCAAACCCCCAAAAAACTTTGCAACAAGTCTCTCTCTATTCTTCCATGCTTTATCAGGCATTACTAACCTCTAGCAAACTAGAGTCAAAATCAAGATTTGAAAAGCAATTTTGAACATCATCATTATCCTCTAGTTCGTCATTTAATTTGACTAGTTTTGTTAGCTCTTCTTTTTTTTCAATATTTACAGTCAAATTTGGCTTCCAAATAATATTGGCACTTTCGATTTCAAATTTTTTTTCTCGCATTATTTTCTCTAATGATGCTAATGTCTCATAAGAACAATAAATATATGTTATCTCTTCCTCTGTGTTGTAGTCCTCTAGTCCATGGTCAAGTAAGTCTTCTAATACACCGTCATCAATTTCTTTTTTTACTTGTATTTCTCCGATTTTATTAAAATTAAAACTCACGCTTCCTGTCTCCCCTAAATTTCCTCCATTTTTAGAAAAAATAGATCTTATCTCAGAGGCTGTTCTATTCTTATTATCTGTTAGAGCCTCAACTATAAAAGCTGTTCCAAAAGGACCATACCCTTCGTAACGTACTTCTGAGTAATCCGCAGTATCAGTATTATTTTTATTAATCGCTCTATCTACATTTTCCTTAGGCATGTTCACACTTCGAGCATTAGTTATAGCTAGTCTTAATCTTGGATTAGACTCTGGGTCTGTTCCTCCTATTTTAACAGCTATTTGAATTTCTCTTCCTATTTTTGCAAATTGTTTTGCTCTTTTTTTATCCTGAGCACCCTTACGATATTGGATATTTTTAAATTTGGAATGCCCTGCCATAATCTAAGATAATAAATTACTGTCCAAAACACCACCTATTTGAATAGATTGAATTGAATTTTTCTTTTCTTCATTGGTAGTTATTATTGCTCCTGAAATAGTTGCGACTCCCTCAGCTGGTTCAAGCCTATGCGTATTAGATCCAGTTCTCATTCTTTTAATGGCATTTTCTTTTTTCATACCAATAACAGAATTATAATCACCTGTCATGCCAATATCAGTTTGAAAACAAGTACCCTTTTCCAATACTCTTGCGTCTGAAGTTGGGATATGAACATGCGTTCCATATATAGCAGTAAATTTTCCATCATAATTTTGAGCTATACCATTTTTTTCAGAAGTAACCTCCGCGTGGACCTCTAAAAATGAAAAATCAATATTATGATCATTAATTATAGACAAGAGCTGCGTGTCAATAGAATTAAAAGGATTATCTAAAGGAAGATCGATAAATGTTTGACCGTGAATTTGGCTTACTAATATTCTATTACCATTTTCATGAGTAAAAATTTTAAATCCTTTACCTGGTGAACCAGCTTCAAAATTTAAAGGTCTTATAATATTGTGATTTGGATTGCTCTCCATATAGTCAATGATCTCTTTTTGTTTCCAAGCATGATTTCCTAGAGTAATAGCATCAGCTCCCCAGCTCATAAGATCCTCATATATTTTTCCTGTAAGCCCGTAACCACCTGCTGAATTTTCAGCATTCACTATTGTAAAATCAATGTTAAATTGTTTTTGTATTTTTTTTAAATTTTCTTTGAGAGCCGTTCTTCCTGATCTGCCAACAACATCTCCAATAACTAAAAAATTCATAAGGAATAGACTCTCTGCTCTGAGCAAATGTAATCGACTTTTTGATCAAAACTTTCTTGAAAGTTTAAGCTGGTTTTTTGAATTTCAAAGGCAGCTAAAATAGTTTTTAAATTTCCTTTTTTTTTTAATTCTTCAATTGTTCTGTCAAAAAAACCTCCACCGTAACCTACTCTATAACCTTGTTCATTGAACGCAGAACAAGAAGCAATAATTATATCAGGATCCAAAGCCTCTTCACCAGTAGGCTCCATTATTCCACCAAAACCTTTTTCTAAACTTGGATTATGAGGGTTATATTTAAAGTACTTTAAAGCACTTCCTTTTGATATTACTCGTGGAAGAGAGCATGTGATATTTTTATTTATTAAATCATTTGATATTCTCAATACGTCTACTTCATTTTTATATGGATAAAACAAACCAACAGATTTTTGTGGATTTATATTTTCTATAATTTCTAAAATTTTTGAATTTATCATACCAGAATAATTATCTAAGTCCGAAATACTAAGTTTCATTCTTAGATCTAGGTGGTAATTACGTATTTGTTTTTTATTCAACAATTAGATTGTCATTTAATTTTTTAAAAATTTGTTCAATATCAGATTTTAAATTATGATTTTCATTTTGTAACTCTTGAATACGACTTTCATAAAATAATTTCTTATTTAAAGAGTCTTGTAATATTTTTTCTTTTTTTAATACGTCCTCCATAGATTTTAAATAAGCAATAAGAGTAGAGGTTAAAAAGGGAACATTTACTTTTTTTTCATCTTCTATTAATTTACTAATAGTAGAAGCAATCTCTTTAACTGCTTCAACATTGTTATCAGAGCACTGTATTTTTAGCGGCCTTCCTCCAATTGTTAGAGTTAAATTAGCCATCTATATCAATTGAACCTAAAAGTTCCTCAATTTTATTTGTTGCTTGATCTATAAGTTGAGATTTTTCTGATAATTCAAGTTTATTATTTTCTAGTTCAGAGACTAATTCTGACTCCCTTCTTTCGAGATATTCTACTTTGGCTTTTAATTCTTGTTTCTCGTTCATCAATTCTTGATTGCTGGTTTTGTAATTTTGAAGTTTTGATGCAATTTGCTCTATTTTTTGAAGTATTTGTTGTTGAAATTCATTCATACTTTAATTATTAGTTATTAAGTAAAGTTATTCCATTGAAAAATTACAACGAATTAGCAAATTGTATCAGATTTTTATCAATCGATGCGGTAGAAAAAGCAAAATCTGGTCATCCTGGTATGCCAATGGGAATGGCAGACATTGCTACAGTTCTATTTCATAATTTTCTCGTACATAACCCAGATGATCCGAGTTGGTTGCTTAGGGATCGATTCGTTTTATCCAACGGCCATGGATCTATGCTACTTTACTCCCTTTTATATCTCACGGGTTATAAAAAAATGACATTATCTCAAATTAGAAATTTCAGACAATTAGACTCCATCACTGCGGGACATCCAGAATATGAACCAGATGCAGGTATTGAAATTACAACTGGTCCTCTTGGACAAGGGATTTCAAACGCAGTTGGAATGGCCATAGCACTTAAAAAATTATCAAAAGAAAAAAAATTATCAAAAACACCAAAAGTATATGTCTTTTGTGGTGATGGTTGTTTGATGGAGGGAATTAGCCAAGAGGCAATAAGTCTAGCTGGACACTTAAAGTTAAATAATCTGATATTAATTTACGATAATAACAGTATTAGTATCGACGGGTCCACTGACTTAGCTTTTAGTGATAATACAAACCTAAGGTTCAAGTCAGTTAATTGGGTGGTTCATAGTGGTAAAGGTCATGACCATCAAAATATTTATGACTTATTTAAAAAAGTGCAAATATCTAAAGCTCCATGTTTGCTAAATTTTAAAACCACTATTGGTTTTGGTTCACCTAACAAGTCTGCCAAAGCATCATCACATGGTTCGCCTTTAGGCTCAGATGAAGTTAATTTAACTAGAAGTAAATTATCTTGGAGCGAAAAACCATTCCAAATACCAAATAATCTCTTAAAGATTTGGAGAGGATCTGCTGATAAAAATAAAAAATTTTACAAAAAGTCTAAATCAACACTTCATTCAAATTTATCTAAAAAAGATATAGATAAGTTATTCAACAAGATAGAATTAGATTTAAAAAATTTTAATTCTGATCAAGCTACTAGAAAATCCTCTGAGGCAATCTTAAATTATATCAAAGAAGATCATCCAATCCTTGGAGGTTCTGCAGATTTAACTGGCTCTAATAATACTAAAGGTAAAGAGATGTCTGTCATTAATAGTAAAAACATGTCAGGTCAATATATTCATTATGGTGTAAGAGAACACGGAATGGCTGCTATAATGAATGGAATTGCAGCTACTAAAATTTATAAAACCTATTCAGGGACTTTTTTAAGCTTTGCTGATTACATGAAGCCAAGTCTTCGTCTTGCTGCTTTAATGAAAATTGATCCTATTCAAGTTTTCACGCACGACTCTATTGGTTTAGGTGAAGATGGACCTACTCATCAACCTATAGAGCATATTAATATGTTAAGACTAATACCAAATAGTTATGTCTTTAGGCCTTGTGATCTTAAAGAAACAATAGTGTGTTGGAAAGAGGCACTAAAGATTGATAATGCTCCCTCATTTATATGTCTTTCAAGGCAAAATTTACCTCAAATTTCTAATAAAAAATTAGTCTCAAAAAACTTCAAGGGGGCTTATGTAATAAGCGGGTCAAAAAAAAATAACGATATTACAATTATAGCAACTGGCTCAGAAGTATCTTTAGCTGTAAATATTGCTGGAATTTTGAAAAAAAACGGAATTATCGCAAAAGTAATATCTATGCCATCTACGTCAATTTTTGAAAAGCAATCAAGATCTTTTAAAATTACTTTGTTGGACTCTAAATTAGATGAAACTTTTGTAATTGAAGCTGGCTCAACTATGTATTGGAATAAATTTACAAATTCAGAAAATATTTTTGGATTAGATTTTTTTGGTGCAAGTGCTCCTGGGAGTGATGTATTTAAAAAATTTGGGTTAACTACAAAAACTATATCAGCTAAAATATTAAGGAAAATTAAAACAAAATGAAAAAAAAAGTAGCAATTAATGGGTTTGGTAGAATTGGTAGACTTGTTTATCGAGCATTTTTAGAAAGATCAAATGAATTTAATGATCAATATGAAATAGCTTATATTAATGATTTAGCTGATATTGATACAAATATTCACTTACTAAAATATGACAGTATTCACGGACCTCTCTCTAAGGAGGTTAATAAAATTTCAAACGAGCAGTTTTCAATAGATGAAAAAAAAGTAACTGTTACATCTGAGCGAAACCCAATTGATTTAAAGTGGAGTGACAAGAATGTAGATATTATTTTAGAGTGCACTGGAGTTTTCGCATCTAAAGATAAAGCTATGTTACATGTTGAAAGTGGTGCTAGTAAGGTCATCGTTTCAGCCCCGTGTTCAGGTGCAGATATAACAGTTGTCCAAGGTGTAAATAACAAAAATATTAATTTAGGTCACCAAGTTATATCAAATGCTTCGTGTACAACTAATTGTTTGGCACCTGTGGCTTTCGTAATAGATCAGGAGTTCGGAATTGAAAATGGATACATGACAACAATTCACTCTTATACAGGAGATCAAAATACAGTTGATACTTTTCACAAAGATCTTAGACGTGCTAGAGCGGCAGCTAACAATATTATTCCTACGAGCACAGGTGCAGCAAAAGCTGTTGGCCTTGTGCTTCCACATTTAAAAGGAAAATTAGATGGAACAGCAATAAGAGTTCCAACACCAAATGTCTCACTTGTAGATTTTAAATTTAATACAAAAAATAATATTTCAATTGAGTCTTTGAATAATAAATTTCAAGAATATGCCAATAATTCTCTTAAAAATATTTTAGGAGTGGATAGAGATCCGAAAGTATCAAGTGATTATAATCATGACTCTAGAAGTTCAATTTTAGATTTGAGTGAAACGACTACAGTATCTGATAATTTTGGAAGAATACTCACTTGGTATGACAATGAATGGGGATTTTCAAATAGAATGCTTGAGACAACCGCTCAAGTATGTAATTTATAGGAGCAATTATGAAAGTAACAAATACTACCAAAAAAATCATTTCAAACTACACCCATGAAAATGTAGGTGTGAGATCAAATCTTATGAAAATTTTAGGACAAGGAAAACTTGGAGGAACTGGGAGAATGATAATTTTACCAGTCGATCAAGGCTTTGAACATGGCCCTGATAGAAGTTTTGCTGTTAATCCTCCTGCATACGATCCAAACTATCATCATCAACTTGCAATAGATGCTGGTTTGTCAGCTTATGCAGCACCTCTTGGGTTACTTCAAACAAGTTCTGGAAACTTTCATGGTCAAATTCCAACAATATTAAAAATTAATAGTTCAAATACTCTAGCAACCTCACTAGATCAGGCTGTTACTGGAAGTGTAGAAGATGCATTAAAACTAGGATGTGCAGCGATAGGTTTTACTATCTATCCTGGATCTGAACATAATTTTGATTTGATGGAAGAGTTTAAGAAACTTAGTTTTGAGGCTAAAGAAAAAGGTCTTGCAGTAGTATTATGGGCCTATGCCAGAGGTTCAAAAATTTCTAAAAAAGGTGAGACAGCAATGAATATAATTTCATATGCTGCACACATTTCAGCTTTATTGGGAGCTAATATAATTAAAGTAAAGCTGCCAAGTGACTTTTTAGAAGATGATCCAACTAAAAAAGCATTTGAAGAAAATAATATAATCATAAGAACTTTAAAAGATCGCGTAGCCCATATTAAAAAAGTTGCTTTTGATGGAAAGCGCTTAGTTGTTTTTTCTGGTGGAGATGCAAAAGATGATCAAGCTTTAATGGATGAAGTTCTCGCAATTCATCAAGGAAATGGTAATGGATCCATTATTGGAAGAAATTGTTTTCAAAGATCTAGGGCTGATGCATTGGCTTTATTAGAGCAAATGATACAGATCTATAAATCTAAATGAAAATCAATGCTAACGATTTAAAGATTGGAAATATAATCCAGCATAATAACTCTCTGTGGAAGGTTGCTAAACTCTCCCATACACAGCCTGGTAAAGGTGGTGCATATATTCAGGCAGAACTTAAAAATATATCAAATCAGTCAAAATTAAATGAAAGATTTAGAAGCTCAGAGTCTCTGGAAAAAATTCGAGCTGAAGAGATAAATCACCAATTTTTATTTCGCAGTGGAGAAGATTTTACATTTATGAACAACCAGACTTACGAACAGATAATTATGAATATTTCTCAAGTCAATGAAAACACAGCTAAATTTCTTGAAGATGGAATGGAAGTCTCCATTGAGTTTTATGATGAAAAACCAATGAATGTTAATCCCCCTGAAAGTCTTGTGGTGCAAATTGCCGAAACAGAAGCTGTTGTTAAAGGACAAACTGCGTCTTCATCTTATAAACCTGCTTTGCTTACTAACGGTGTAAGAGTTACTGTCCCTCCCCACGTCGAAACAGGTGATAAAGTCAGAATAAATACAAGTGAATTAACTTATATAGAAAAAGCAAAATAAATTTTCTATGTCTATTGTCCCACCAGTAATTGTTGTTATGGAAAAAGCATGCAGAAGTGCTGCCAAGTCTTTGATTAGAGATTTTGGTGAACTTGAAAAACTTCAAATTTCTAAAAAAGATAAAAATGATTTTGTATCCTCAGCAGATATTAGGGCTTCTGAAACAATTAGTTATAATTTAGGTAAAGATAGACCTGATTTTCAGCAAATAGATGAAGAGACTTTTAGTTCTGAGGATTTAGAAAAACTTAAAGGTGACACTCCAGTATTTATCACAGACCCACTTGATGGTACAAAAAATTTTATACACGGCAATGGATACTTTGCAGTGACTATTGGTTTAATGCAAAAAGGAGATATTATTGCTGGTGTTACATACAATCCAATATTAAATGAATTATATTGGGCTCATAAGGGTTCTGGATCTTGGATTAATAATCAAAGACTAAGAGTTTCTCAAAGAGATAAGTTAGATGGATGTATGTTTACATCTGGTGTTCAAATTAAGCACCATGACATTCTCGAAAAAGGTATTGCGCAAATAGGAGCCCTTCAAAGAAAAACAAGTGTTAGATTACTAGGATCATCAGCACTTGATTTAGCTAATGTCGCTTCAGGAAAATTTGATGGTTTTTGGTCATTAAGACTAAATCTCTGGGATATTGCAGCAGGTATTATTTTAGTTAAAGAGGCCGGTGGGTTATGCTTAAATGAAAAAGGAAATGATTTTGATCCTGTAAAAGATGAGAGTTTAATAGCCTCAAGTGCTGCTATCAGTAGCGAATTACTGAAAAATCTATAAATATTTACTTGATTTTTTAATCTTTGGTCTCTATTTTCTGATAACCATGAAACAAAAAATACATCCTGATTATCATGAGATAACTGTGGAGCGCACTGATGGTTCTACTTATAAGACCAGATCCACTTGGGGGAAAGCTGGCGATACTATGAAGCTTGAAATTGATCCTCTATCTCACCCAGCATGGAATCAAGGATCTGGTAAAATGGTGGACTCTGGTGGAAGAGTTGCACGTTTTAAAAATAAATATAAGTCATTTAATATTTAAATTTAAAAAATTATGTCTGACAATAAACCTTTAATGCCCCTTGCAACAGCCGTTTGGTTAGTTGACAACACAGCTTTAAGTTTCCCTCAAATATCTCAATTTTGTCAATTACACGAACTGGAAGTACAAAGCATTGCAGATGGTGAAGATGCATACCGTATGCAGGGATTAAATCCTATTGCAAGTGGTCAACTAACGATGGATGAAATTAAAAGATGTGAAGTCGATCACTCACAAGAGTTACAATTGCAAAATAAAAAATCTGAGTCAATTCAATTTAGTGTCAAAACAAAAAAATATCTTCCATTATCAGTGAGACAAGAAAGGCCTAAGGCTATTGCTTGGCTAATTCGAGAGTATGGTAAAATATTAACTGATACCCAAATCGCTAAACTTACAAGCTCCACTAAACCAACAGTTGCTAACATAAGAGCTGGCAATCAATCTCAACCAATTACAGAATTCAGGAATCCTACTGATCTTGGTCTATGTACATACGAAGATCTAGAATCGTTAGTTGAGAAAGGTCAGCGTAAAGCTGAGCGAGAAAGAAAAGCAAAAGAAAAAGCTGAAAAACTACAGTCTACTACTGCTTAGTAAAAAATAAATAGACGTCTCCCAACCTGATCCCAAATTTTTTCATTGTAGCTTTATTAAAAACATTTTTTTCATCTTGCATAATTAACCAATCATCAAACTTAACGTTCATTATGCCGTCCCCATACTTAAGCTTAAGCGTATAGTGCCAGTTTATTGCATTACCAGATCTCTCACCCAGAGCTATACCTTTAATATCTTCAGAGCTACCCTCATAGGATTTTTCACCAGTTTTTTTAATTTCCCACCTTCTAAATTCTTCTTCACCATCATCATAAAGAAAAGTCTCATTAAGAATAAAGCTGTCTTCTTTTTGAATACCCTCCATTTCAACAGTAAACTGTCGTCTTACCTTTCCAAGCCTATCAATAAAAAGGCCACTAGCTGTTGTTTTACCTAAAAAGTATTCTTCTATTTTAAATGTGGGTTTCTTATCTGCAAAATCTTCAAGTTTCATATTATTACATCCACCAAGAAATATTAATAAAATACTGGCTATTAATACATTTCTCATACACACAATCAATACGGTCTTTTAAAAAAGTAGATGTAAATCATAAGTATTTTACTTATTGGTAAAATCTATTTGATAAACATCAATTGTTTTGGCCTTAAAACCACCTGAACAGTAAGATAAGTAAAAATTCCACATTCTTTTGAAATCTTCAGAATAACCTAAATTTTTTATTTTATCCCATTTGTTGTTAAAGTTGTTTCTCCACATTTCAAGTGTTTGGTAATAACTATCGGCCATTTGATTTTTTATTTGAAAATTAAATTTTTTTTGGGTAGCTATTTTCTCAAGAGCTTTCACAGAAGGCAACATTCCACCAGGAAATATATATTTTTGAATAAAATCAATTTTTTGTGTGTATCTATCAAATAAATCCTCGAAAATTACAATAGTTTGCATTGAAAAAACACCTGATGGTTTTAATAAATCTTTTACTTTTTCAAAATAGGTATGCCAATATTGAATTCCAACCGCCTCAAACATTTCGATGGAGTATATTCTAGAATATTTCCCTCTATGCTCTCTATAATCTTTATAAATGACATTTAACTTATCCTGTAGCTGGTATTCTTTAATTTTTGAATTCACAAATTCATATTGTTCTTTTGAAATAGTTAAAGTATCAATTTTTATATCTGGATACTTTGAAATAAGATAAAAAGCAAAACTACCCCACCCAGATCCTATTTCTAAAACATGATCACCGGGTTTGGGCTCGTTGCCTTTGATAAGACTTTCAAATTTATTTTTTTGTGCCTCAGATAATGTCTCAGATCCTGTTTTAAAAAAACCTGAGGAATATGTTAAGGTATCATCAAGCCACTCCAAGTAAAAATCATTACCAAGGTCATAATGGGCGTGAATATTTTTTTTACTTTGAAATAAAGAATTTTTTGTTTTGTTCATATATTTTTTAGATAAGAGCCTATAAAATTTAGATCCGCTCATCTCACCACCAAAAGCTTTTTCATTTAAAGCTCCAAATTCCAAAAATTTACTTAAATCATCTGCTTCAAATTTCTTTTTTATATAAGCGTCCCCTAATCCAACTGATCCACGAAAATATAAATCCCATATCATGGAAAGGTGGTTAATTGTTAAATGCACTGAGGGACCCTCTAAATCACCATGAAATTCATAAGGTTTTCCCTTTACGTCTAAGCTCAAGGATCCGTGTCTTATTTTAGAGCAAACTTTATGTATATATTTGTCAATTAACAATTTTTAATAATCTTTTCTAATCTAAGTATAGATTATCTTTTATTTTATTGGAATATTTAAAGAATTTACTTTTTTTTAGTAAAAGCTTAATAGCTTGGTAATGAATTAAGGTGATCGTTTTTATACTCCCAAAAATATTTAAAATAAAAAATAAAATACAATTTAAATACGTTATTTCTTTTAAACTAAGATCAATTGAAGCATAAAATATTTGTTCATTTTTAAGATTAAATTGATTGATATTACAAAAAAAATGGTTTTTAGATTTATTTTTTGATGAAATTTTATAAACACAGTCCATCTCAATGAAAGGTGACACATACATGTTTTTTTTAAACTCTTTATCTTTAAATTTATCTATAGTTAAGTAATGGACTTGATCTCCAAAGGTATTTTTTACTTCATAGATAATTGATTTCACTTTGTTTTGATCATCAAGATATAAATAAAAACTAATTGGATTAAACGAATATCCAATTATTGAGGGAATACATATAAACTGTACATTATTAAAAATAATATTGTGTTTATCTGCAATATTTTTTGCAAAATCGTACAAATTCTTTTTTTTATCTCTGAATCCATGCTGCTTATAAAATATAGAAAAAAAATTTAATTTATTGAGGGATATGAAAGGATGTATCTTTGAAGTATTGTTAAGATTAATACTTAAGTAAGGTGCATTATATTGAAAAAAATTTTTAGTATCTCTTGTTCTTTTATGGACAATTTTACCTGTTCCAAGACTATGAGAGGAAACTAACTCCACTGTACTCTTGATGTATCGGCATTATTAAATCCCTTTAAATCGATACCTAACTTATTACAAACTTTTATAGCTGATTGAATTCCATCTTCATGAAAACCATAACCTAGATAACTACCAACATAGTATGATTTATCATGACCTTGTATGTGTGAAATATTTTTTTGAGCATTTAGTGTCTTTTGTGAAAATATTGGATGTTCATAAAGTGTCTGATAATGGTTGTCTTTTTGTTCTTGATTTAATGAAACAAAAAAATCATCTCCTGTATTTAGAGGTTGTAGTTTATTCATCCAATAGCTGAGTGTGCATTTATTATTCTTATTGGTATGAAAATTCCAACTTGACCAAGCTTTAAAATGAGTGGGCATCAAAGAGGAATTTTGATGCAATTGAGCTAAATTTTTTTGGAAATTAAATTCTTTCAAAATTTCATACTCTTTTTGATGAATTTTGTCTAACAAAGGAAAAAAATGGTTTGGAGGACAAGCAAATATTACCATATTAAAAACAGATTTTTTTCCTTCAAAAAAAATTTCAACATTATCAGTTCTAGAGATTTTTTGAATCCTACAAGATTTTTTTATACTAAATTTAGAAGATCTTATAAGAGATTTAATATATTGCTTAGATCCATTTTTTATAGTCTTCCATTGTGGTCTATTTATAAAATTAAATAGTTTATGATTTTGAAAAAAATTAATAATACTTTTTAAGGGTTGATTAAGAGAGTCCTGATCAGGAGTTGACCAAATACTTGAAATTAAAGGAAGTAAATGAAAATTAATAAATTCATCAGAGTAATTTTTTGTTTTAAGAAAATTTCTAATAGAAATATCTGAATGTATATTTTTCTTTTGAAAAGTTTTATAGAAAATAATTATGTCTTTTAGCATTTTATAAAATTTTAAATTATAAAAATTTTTACGGTCAGCAAACAATGCACTTAAGCTTCCCCCTCCATATTCAAAATTGCTTTCCTCATTAAAGAAACTAAAGGACATATTGCTATCTACTGTTTTGACATTTAGACAATCAAAAAATTTAGTTAAATTTGGATATGTTAATTCATTATAGACAATAAAACCTGTATCTATAGGTATAGTATTTCCAGAATTATCTTTAACTTCTCTTGTATTAGCATGGCCCCCTAAATAATCATTTTTTTCAAAAAGTGTGACATCGTATTTATCTTGTAAAAAATACGCTGATGATAGCCCTGCTATACCCGATCCAATTATAGCTACTTTTTGTTTCAAATTATGATTTGGTTTGTTGGTAAGCCTCAAGAGCTCTGTTTCGAGAGTCTTTTAGATCTACAATAGGGTTAAAATATTTTTTATCTTTGACTAAATTTTTTAACAAATTTTCGTCTAGATATGGCTCAAATATTGTCTTCGTAGAATTAAAAATTTTTAATTGAGGAATATATTTGAGAATAAAATGGGCTTGAGGATCAAACTTTTCAGATTGAAGCACTGGGTTAAAGACTCGAAAATATGGCGAAGCATCTGCCCCACAACCAGCTATCCATTGCCATCCAGCAGCATTACTAGCCTCGTCATAATCTAATAAACTTCTATGAAAATAATTTTCACCTAATGTCCAATTTAACAATAAATTTTTAACTAAAAAGCTTCCTACTACCATCCTTAGCCTATTATGCATCCAACCTTCTTCATAGATTTGTTTCATCGCAGCGTCGACTAGTGGAAAACCTGTTTCTCCCTTAGTCCAAATAGTAAAATCCTTTTTACTGTTTCTCCATGGAAATTTTTTAAATTTTTGATTTATGGGTTTATTGGATAAATCTTCCGAGTAATACAACAAAGAATAAGAGAACTCTCTCCATCCAATCTCTGAAAGGTATGTATTAATTGAATTATTAATTTTTTTTGAGTCTTGGATCTTTTCTATTATTATACGAGGAGAGATTTCTCCAAATCTTAAATGAGGTGATATTCTGGAAGTTTGATCAAAGTCTGGTCTATTTCTATTAACCTCATATTTATCAATATCGGATGAGATGTAAGTATCAATTTTTTTTAAAGCTGCGTCTTCTCCTGGACTCCAGTGCTTATCAAACTTCTCGAACCAATTTTTATTATTAAAAAAGCTAAGATCAGTTTTTTGATTGTGTCTTAGAGGTTTTATAAATATTTTTTTTTTATAACTATATTTCTTATTTAAATAAACTTTATAAGCTGCTCTCCAGAAAGGTGTGAAGACTTTAAAATATTGCCCTGAATTGTTTTGTACTTCCCAAGGCTCATTTAATAAATGCGAATTAAAAGTGTCGACTTGAATACTACTATCTTTAAAAAATTTTTTAATTTCAGTATCTCGTCTAATCGATTGTTGAGAATAAAGCCTATTCCAAATTAAAGATGTAATTTTATATTTTTTAACTAAATCAGAGATATTTTTTTTTGCCTCTCCTTTCAGTATTATTAACTTTATATTGAAGGTCTGATCTAATTTTTTAGCATGTAATCTAAGAGTTTTTTCAAGCCACCAGTGCCCAGCATCTCCAGTAGCTTTTTTTTCTATGTCATCATATATATATACTAGAAGGGCTTCAGATTTTTGGTTTGAAATAAATTCAAGGCATGGATTGTCGGTGATCCTAAAGTCTCTTCTCAGCCAATATAAAGTTTTATGTTCGATAGTTAGAGAATAACAAAATTATTTACTATGAGGAGGCATTTTCTTTTCAACAAACCAAACATGTTGTTTCAAGACAGGGTCATACTTTCTTTGACGAAGTTTGTCAGAAACTTTTAATCCCTTTGTGGGCTTACGTACAATATATTTTGTACCAGTTTCTGGTTTTTCTTCAGGTATCAACTGTTTTAACTGATAAGTGGACTTTTTAGCCATTGCCGTAAAATAAACTAATTTTAAATTTGGTCAAGATTGATATTAGAAACATTAAAAGACTTTTTTCCAATGTTCTCGCTTGTCTTTGAGAGAACGCCTCTTTTTTTTTGTCATATTGTCAAAACAAACAGGGCAAGTAAATCCTTTTTCATATTTTGGTGATTTTGTCTCTTTAATTGTCAAGGGCGTATTACAGCCATAACAAAGCTTACTTATTCCTTTTGAAAGTTCCTTGGTCAGTGAAACTCGATAATCAAAAACAAAACATTCTCCATTCCATAATTTTGAATTAGTTTGTTCAAAATATTTTAAAATACCTCCTTTAAGTTGGTGAGTATCTATTCCGTATCTTTCCATTAAGGGTCCAGCTTTTTCACATCTAATCCCTCCCGTGCAATAGATAGCTACTTTTTTATTTTGAAATTGGTCCTTATTTATTTTTATATATTCATTAAACTCTTTAAACGTATCGATTTTTGGATTTATGGCATTTTTAAAATGCCCAATTTTATACTCATAATTATTTCTTATATCAATAATTTTTACATCTTTCTTATTAATAAATTTATCCCAATCATTTGGTTGTATAAATTTACTTTGTTTAATCTCAGAAATTTTTAATCCAAAATCAGAAGTTACAATTTCATTTTTAAGTTTTATCTTAAATTCCTTAAATATTTCCTGGCCACTATAATTAGATATTTTGATATTTTCATTTAAAACACCCAATGAGATTAAATAATTAATTGTATTTTTTTCTTTTTTTTGAGTAACAGTAATAGTTCCATTGAGCCCTTCATTGCTCACGAGAATTGATCCTTTTATTTTTTTCAAAAGAAAGAATAAATTTATTTCTTCTTTTAATTTTTTAGGATTGGAAATATCAAAAAAGCTATAAAATGCTATTACTCGCATTATTATGTTTTATAACAAATATAATAGTTGATCAAATATGGTGTTTAAACAGCTTTGATTTTATTAGTAAATTGATTTTCAAATTTGGATAACTGAGGCATAAATTTGAACCAAGCATCTTTTAAAGCATCCACAAATTTTTCAGTTGACTCTGGGTCGTGACATGGAGTTGGGGTTATTCGTATTCTTTCAGTTCCTTTTGGAACAGTAGGATAATTTATTGGTTGAACATAAACTTGGTGTTCGTTTAAAAGAAAATCACTAATTTCTTTACACAATTTACTATCTCCAATTAAGACAGGTATTATATGAGAACCTGAGTCTAAAAAAGGTATTCCTGCAGAGCGAAGCTCTTTTTTAACGAAATCAACATTCTCAAAAAATGTAGATCGAATTTCATTACTTTTTTTTACTTGTCTAATGCTTTCTAAACTTCCAGCAGCAACTGCAGGGCACATAGAAGTTGTAAAAATAAATCCTTTTGAGAAACTTCTAACAAAATCAATTATGGTCTCTGTCGAAGCTATATATCCGCCTGCTAGCCCGAAAGCTTTTGCTAAGGTGCCATTAATTATATCAATATGTTCGGCTAAGCCTCTTTGATCAGCAACACCTGCTGCATTGGGACCGTATAAACCCACAGCATGGACTTCATCAAGGTAAATTAATGCACCATTATCTTGAGCAACTTGGATAATATCCTCTAATGGTGCAAAGTCAGCTTCCATGGAATACACAGATTCTAAAACAATAATTTTAGGTCGAGAAAAATCAACTCCTTTTAAAATATCTTTTAAATGTTTTACATCATTATGACGATAAATAGCTTTTTCTTTTTTACTTGTGCGAATTCCCTCTATCAATGACGCATGATTGAGTTCATCACTTAAAACTAAACAATTATCAAAAGCAGATATTATAGATTTTAGTGCTGACTCGTTGGCACTATAACCTGAGTTAAATGCTAAAGCTCTCTCCTTTTTATGTAATAATGCAATTTCTTTTTCAAGTTGTATGTGAAAATTAGTAGTACCGGATATGTTTCTTGTACCTCCACTTCCAGCACCTAGCTTTTCAGCGGCCGATTGCATCGCAGATATCACTTCTTTGTTTTGGCTCATGCCTAAATAGTCATTTGAACACCAGACATCAATCTCTTCTGTTTGACCATTGCTATGTCTGGTTGCCTTTGGATACTGACCAGCTTTTCTCTCAATATTATTAAAAACTCTGTAATGACCCTCGTCCTTAATTTTGTCAATTTCTGATTGAAGAGTACTTGAATAATTTGATTTCCAATTATGATTTTTCACAATTAAAATGTAATTTTTAGTATTCTAAAAGATACTGCAATAAAGACGCATAAAGCTTATATTTAAGGACTTTTTGTCCTATTTACCCTTGGAATTACCTCTTTGCCAATAAGTTTAATGGATTTGATTAAATTTTCATGAGTGATATCTGCAATATCCATTTGAAATTGGAATCTATCGACTCCTCCGAGAGCCTTGCTGTGCCTAATAATTTTTTCAGCTACTTGATCGGGATCCCCTAAAACAATTGCACCTAATGGGCCTATCTGATTATCAAATTGGTCTCTAGTAACAGGGCCCCAACCTCTTTCTCTTCCAATTTTTGTAAACATTTTTTGGTAACCCTCATAATACAAATTAATTGCTTCATCCATACTATTTGCTACATAGCCTAATGAATGAAGCCCCACAGAAAGTTTTTCAGGAGGATGTCCTGCTTCTTTGCCAGCTTGCCTGTAAATATCGACCAAAGGTTTGAAACGGTGGGTATTACCTCCGATAATTGCGATCATTAAAGGTAAGCCCATTGATCCAGCTCTTGCAAAAGATTGAGGAGTCCCACCAACACCTAACCAGATTGGTACTGGGTTTTGAATAGGTCTTGGATAGACAGGTAAATTATTTATTTTGGGTCTAAATTTACCAGACCAACTAACAAATTCGTTTTCTCTTATATTCAGGAGTAAATTAAGTTTTTCAATAAATAGATCATCATAATCTTTAAAATCTAAACCAAATAGAGGAAATGCTTCAGAAAACGATCCTCTACCTGCAACCATTTCTGCTCTACCTCCAGAAATTAAGTCAAGAGTTGATAAATTTTGAAATACACGAACAGGATCTGCTGCACTTAGAACAGTTACGGCACTAATCAACTTTATTTTTTTTGTTTTTGCTGCAGCTGCAGATAAAATCATAAATGGCGCAGAGTCTAAAAATTCTTTTCGATGGTGCTCACCTATTCCAAATGAATTCAAACCAACGTCATCAGCAATAATAATTCTATCAATGACGTTATTTATAGCCTTGACACTATCTGATCCTTCTCTTTTATCAGCAAAACTGTCTATACCAATTTCCAAAGTATTCTTTTAAAATTTTTCAGTATTAGTTCTAATTTCAATTTCCCAAGACCAGGCTTTTTTATCTTGTTGGTAGAAATTAAAGTATTGTTTTGCAATTTCATCAGGGTGTATCATTTGATAATTTCCAATTGGCTCTCTGCCAATTCCTCCATCAATAACAAAGTGGCCAATATGAATATTTTGTGGGTGTAATTCTCTAGCCAATGATTGAGCTAAGCCTCTTAATCCAAATTTGCCAATTGCAAAAGATGCAGATTTAGCAAATCCCTTAACACTTGCAGATGAGCCTGTAAAAAAAATATTCCCATGTCCTAATCTAATCATTCTTTTTGCAGATTCATGCGCTACTAAAAATGCCCCATAGCTATTTACTTTTATTGATTGAAGCATCTCGTCTGGGTCATATTCTACAAAAGGTTTTACTATTCGAAGAGATGGATTGTATATAACGATTTCTGGGGTACCGATAGATGAGTCAGTTTGTGTGAATAAATCATAAACACTTCTATTTTCAGTTGAGTCACACTTAAAAACCAAAGCATCAGTCTCTTGTTTTAAAGAGCTAAGCTTTTCAATATTTCTTGCAGCAAGTGCAATTTTCATACCTTTTGAATAAAAGATCCTTGCTAATGAGGCGCTTAAACCTGATCCTGCACCAACAATTAAAACTGACTTCTGACTCATCTTTTGATTAATGACTAGCTATAACATATTTTTACTTAAGTACATATTGACCAATAAGTCTCGCTTAAATTGTATTAAGGTTGATAATTTGTTATTTCTTAATGTCATTATAAGATATGAATAAGATAGTCCTTTTATCAAGAAAAAGTTTTCTAGCTAAAATTCAAACACATATAGCAAAAATAGAAATTAATAAGATTAAAAAAAATATAATCGATATCCATTACTCATCTAGTATAGGTGACAAGGATCTTTCTGCAAAAGCTTGGGAACAGCATGGTTTTGGTATATTTACAAATTCTCTCTCAAAGAAATTAATTTTAAAAGAGGCAGATGTTGTAGTTCACTCATTCAAAGATCTACCTGTTAAAAATCTCAATAAAACTTCATTTGTTTGTCTTCAAAGAGATGATCCAAGAGATATTATTCTTATAAAGAAATCATCATTAAATAAAAAAAAATTAGTAATAGGAACCTCTTCTCCAAGAAGAAAATATTATTTAAAAAAATTAAAGGAATTTCTTCCATTTAAGGAATTAAAATCAATTCAGATAAGGGGTAATGTTCCATCAAGACTAGAAAATGTTTTAAATTCCTCTAAAGAGGATGGGTTATTTATTGCAAAAGCTGCCACTGATAGAATTTTTAAATATGGGCAAAAAATTGATAAAAAAGAGTATAAGAATTTTAGATTTAATTTTGAAAAGTTTGAAAAGGTGATTTTACCAATTTCTGAATTTCCAAGCGCTGCAGCTCAGGGATGTATTGCTTTAGAGTTCAGAAAAGATGATAAAAAAATAAAAAAAATATTAGAAAAAATAAATCATTTGCCCACTTCTGAAGATTGTTATAAGGAGAGGAGGTATTTATATAAGTGGGGTGGAGGTTGTAATCTCGATATAGGGGTAACGATTGAAAATATAATTAACCAAAGAATTATGTTTGCTCGAGGTAAAGACACTCACACAAATAAATATTTTAATGAAAAAAAATATCTTAATAATAAGCGTGTAAAAAAAGTTAAGAATATATTTCCTTTGAACATCTCTAATTATCAAATGTTCACCAGAGATTTGATAGAATTTAGTAAGACTATAAAGAATAAAAATGTTCTAGCAACAAGAGCAGACTTTAAAGAATTTGGGTCTTTAAAAAATGTATCTAATCTTATTACTTCTGGTGTCACCTCTTGGAAAAAAATAAATAAAAAAGGTATTCTTGTAAATTCATCTCTTGATGGTTTTGGAGAAAATTACAGAGAAATTGAAAATGTCTACAAAGGCAATAATCACACTACTTATAAACTCACATACAAGGAAAATAATCTAAAAACAAAATTTCCCAAAATTTCCCATTATAGTTTAACCCCTCTTATTAACGATACTACTATTGATAATTTATTTATTGCTGAGAGTTTTTATTGGATGAGCTTTTCGGCTTTCAAAATAGCTATACAACTCAGGCCTGAAATAATAAATATGCGAAATGCATGTGGACCTGGACAAACTTATCTTCAAATTTCTAAATTTATTCCTAAAAATCAATTAAACATATATCTTACATATGAAGATTTTAAAAAATTTGAACTTAAATGATAAAAAATTATTTTCCTATAGATCGGTCAAATACTATAAAAAAGAAAATGCTCATACAGCCTTTTTTTGTGGACCAAAAAGTAAATGACTCAAAAAAAATTAAAGGATTAGGTGAAAATAAAAGTTGGTCGTCTACTACTGTCATCAAGGCAATTGAGAGGGATCTTAAAAGGGGTATAAATAACTTTCTTTTGTTCATTGTACCTCTTCAAAAACAAAGAACTCCTGAAGATTTTAGCTTTCACTACGAGGTTATTAGAAAAATTAAAAAATATTTTGGTAAAGATATAGTATTGCTCATCGATACGTGCCTGTGCTCTATTACTCATGATGGACATTGTGGAATTACTCATCAAAAATCTATCGATCTTAATAAAACTCATTACTCTTTAGGATTAGCAGCAAATACATATCTTGAGGCAGGTGCAGATATAATAGCTCCAAGTGATATGATGAAGAATACAACAAAATACTTAAGAAAAATCTTTGCACAAAATGGATTTTCTAATTCTCAGATTATGAGTTACTCAACAAAATTTAAAAGTCATTTTTATGGTCCGTTTAGAAATGTAGCAAAATCGTCACCTAAAGGTTTTGATCGATCATCATATCAGTTGCCAGTTGCAGACAAAAAAAAAGCAATCAATAGTTCTATCAATAATGCTGCACAAGGAGCGAATTATTTAATGGTTAAACCTGGAATGACATCAATTGATTTAATTGGAGATATTAAAAAAGAAACACTGCTTCCTACAGGTACATTTCAGGTAAGTGGTGAATTTGCTAGTTTGCAAATGCTTAGCAAAGCTAAATTTGGCAACTATATTGATTTACTAAGAGAGTCTTTGGTTGTCTTCAAAAGAGCACAATCAGATTTTATTATTACTTATGGGGCAAGGGATATTGCAAAATACTTATAACAAAAGATTTCTCAATGCTTTAAATAAAGTTGAGCAAAAAGTTCCCCCTATTTGGCTAATGAGACAAGCAGGTCGGTATCATAAACATTATAGAAATTTAAAAGAAAAATATTCTTTTGAGCAATTATGCAAAGAGCCTGAGCTAGCTTGTGAAGTGACTCTAGGACCTATTGATGAGTTTGACTTTGATGCTGCAATACTATTCAGCGATATACTTTTTCCTTTAGATTATTTAGGAATGGGCCTGAAATTTAAACCCGGCCCTATATTTGAAAGAAATTTAAATTCTAAAATGATATCTGATTTTAATATTGATGAATTTGATAGTTTTATGGAATTTCAAAGTAAATCACTTAATCTTATTAGAAATGAATTATCAAACGATAAGTCCTTAATTGGTTTTACTGGTGGGCCTTTAACTTTATATCGTTTTGCAATCAGACATAATCCTGTATCAGAAATATTATTTCAACAAACTCTACCAATCTTAGAAAAGTTAATACATAAAAATATCCAAATTCAGTTTCAAAGTGACATAGATCTATTGATGATTTTTGATACAGAGGCTAATAATCTTAATGATGAAGAATTTGATAAATTTGTAATTCCTTTTATAAAAAAAATTGCAGACAGTTATCCAAATAAGATTGGTTATTTCACAAAAGAAATTTCTCAAAACAAATTTAGTAAATTGCAAAGATTAGAAAATTTAAAACTAACAGTGCTTGGGGCTAATTTAGAAATATTTAATGAATTACCAAAAACGCATTTGTCTTTACAAGGAAATTTTTCAAATAATTTACTAGCTATGGAAGACACAAAAGCTTTTTCACATATCATCGATGAATATTTAGAAAAATGTATGCAAAATGATATATCCCATAGGTCAGGTTGGATAGCTAGCCTGGATCATGGTGTAAAAAAAACTACACCTGAGGCTAACGTTCACCTATTCATAGAAAAGATAAGAACTAAATTATCGCTAAAATCGTAATGTTTTTCAATGGCTTCTTTTAAAGGTAATAAACTCTATGTTCATGGATCTGGTTTGAAAACAGGTATCCTGTTAACAAATTTAGGAACACCAGATGAGCCAACTAAATCTTCTTTAAAAATTTACTTAAAACAATTTCTATCAGATAAACGTGTAATAGAAACTCCAAAAGCTATTTGGTGGCCAATACTTAACGGTATAGTTTTAAATACTCGACCTGCAAAGTCTGCTAAAAATTATAAATCTGTTTGGACTGAAAAAGGATCCCCGCTTTTGTATCACACTGAATCACAGTTGACAAAAATTAAAAATGTAATTAATAAAAAATATAAAGATATCGTATTTGATATTGGAATGCGCTATGGCAACCCAAGTATTTCTAAAGGTTTGAATAACTTACGTAATCAAAATTGTGATCGTATTATTGTCCTACCTTTATATCCTCAATATTGTGCGGCTACTACAGGATCAACATTTGATGCAGTTGCAGAAGAATTACAAAATTGGCGTTGGGTACCTTCTCTTCGTTTTATTGGTGGCTATTACGAACATGAGCTTTACATAAAAGCACTTAAAAATAGTATTGAAGAGTTTTGGGCTAAAAACGACAAACCTAAAAAAATCTTATTTAGCTATCATGGTGTCCCAAAAAAATATTTAGACAAAGGAGATCCGTATCACTGTTTTTGTAGAAAAACTACTAGATTAGTAGCCGAGGCCATGGGTTTACCAGAAGAAAGCTACATGACAACATTCCAATCTAGATTTGGACCAGCAGAGTGGCTTCAACCATATACAGATAAAACAATTGAGAGCTTGGCAAAAAATGGCACAGACCATATTCATGTTATTAGTCCAGCTTTTTCTTCAGACTGTCTCGAGACTATTGAAGAACTTAATGAAGAAAATAGAGAAATATTTATGGAAAATGGTGGAAAGGAATTTGGATATATTCCTTGTCTAAATGATCGAGAAGATCATATACTCCTACTCACTTCGTTGTTAGAAAACGAACTACATGGGTGGGTATGAGTGATCAAATAAAAAACCAGCAAATCAAAGCAGAAAGGTGGTTTCAAGAACTCCGAAATCAAATGATTGGGGCTATTCAAAAAGTTGATAATTCAAGATTTAAAGAAAAAAGTTGGCAAAGGCCAGGTGGAGGTGGTGGGCTAATGTCTATATTAAAAGGGGATATTTTTGAAAAAGTAGGAGTAAATATATCAACTGTTCACGGTGTTTTCAGTGAAGATATTAGAAAAAATATGCCTGGAACAGATAAAGATGGAAAATTCTGGGCATCTGGAATTTCTGTAGTTGCCCATATGAAAAACCCTAAAATAGCTGCTGCACATTTTAATACGCGCTATATTACTACAAATGAAAGTCAATGGTTTGGCGGAGGTTGTGATCTTACTCCAGCAATTCCTGAAAATTTAGAAACAGAAAACTTTCATGAAGTTTTAAAAAAAACTTGTGACCAACACAATTCTGATTTTTACAGCAAATTTAAAAAGGAATGTGACGAATATTTTTACTTACAACATAGGAAAGAATCTAGAGGTATTGGAGGAATATTTTTTGATTATATGCATGACAATTTTGAAAAAGACTTTTCTTTTGTAAGAGATATTGGTCAGTGTTTTATAAATTTTGTAATTGAAAATGTAAAAAGAAAGAAAGATTTAAAATATAATAAAAATGACCTCCATCTTTTAATGAAAAAAAGGTCTCGCTATGTGGAATTTAATTTACTTTATGATCGTGGAACTCTTTTTGGACTAAAAACTAATGGAAATATTGATGCTGTACTAATGTCAATGCCACCAAACGCTATTTGGGATTAATTGATTTCTCTAGAAAATTTTTTAACTGCATCCCAATCTGTAAATTCATAAGTTTTTGTTGTATCCGTTGGACCATTTGTTATCCACATAATAAACTTAATTATGTATTTTTCTAAAAAGTTATAATTTGGAAAATCTATCTTTCCAGCAAATACTCCAATATGATCTGGTTTCCAATTAGTTTTTTTTAGAAACTTTGTAATATATGGATTTGTATTAGGTTGATTTTTCTCAGATTTCCTTGCGGTAGCATTTACAGAAAAAAAAACTGTTTTTTTTCTTTTAAGTAAAATTTTATTATTTTTAACAAAATTATAAATTTTCTTATTATGATCTCCATATTTTACAGACGCACCGATAATTATCTGATCGAAATTATCTAAATTAACACTATTTAATCTTTCTATATTTAATATTAAAGAATCTTTTTCTTCATTAAGAGTTTCACAAATTTTTAAGGATTGTCCATTGGAGGAAGAATAGATAAAAATTTTTTTCATTGAGCCTTATTACATAAGTTATTTGAATAGAGCAATTAATTAGTGTAAGAAAAAGCATGGTTCAAGAATTCAAATTCTTAGGTTACAACATGGAAAAAATATCCTCTTTTTATGGGATTTTTTTAATAATTTGGGGGGTTTTTATTAGTCTGTTTAGTCAGAGTAGCTCAATTACATCTTACATACCCTCCTTAATTGGAGTCTGTATATTATTTTTTTCTCTTTTGGCTTTATATGTTCCAAGAAGAAAGAAGCTTTTTATGCATATAGTAGTTTTTATTGGATTAGTTGTAGTTTTAGGAGGTTTAGATATTTTACGAGGTATTGACACAATTTTTATTAATTTTTGGGCGGATATATCAAAAATAATGATGCTTTTGACTGGAATTTTTTTTATTTTCCTTTGCGTTAAGTCATTTATTCACGCAAGATCTCAATAAAGCTATAGAAATAATTTGCTTGAAAAAATTAGGAATTAATAAATTTTAAATGGATCTCACTAATGGCGATATAAAAAAACAATTAATTAGTATGGCTGTTCCAGCAGGAACTGGTCTGTTGTTTTATACTCTTTATAATGTTGTTGATACTTTTTATGCAGGTCTAATAAGCACGGAGGCTATTGCAGGTTTATCTATTTCTTACCCCTTATATTTTATTTTATTAGCCTTCGCTGTAGGTTTTGGACAAGGTACAACCGCTCTTGTTTCTATAGCTATTGGCAAAAAAAAATTTAATGAAGCAATTAAAATACATATTCAAGCACTAGTTATCACTTTATTAGTTTCTGTTACTATAGGGCTAATAACCTTTTTATTATCCAAACCTGTATTTTTATATTTTGGAGCAGAGGGTATATTTTTAAGTAACGGTCTTAAGTATATTAAAATTCTATCAATTGGCGCCCCAATATTTATAGTTTCTTTTGTTGTCAATTCTCTTTTATATGCACAAGGAGATACCAAAAAAAATAGAAATGCCTTAATTATAAGCTTTTTTATTAATTTGATATTTAGTCCATTCTTATCTTTAGGCTATGGTCCTTTTCCTGCTTTGGGAACACTTGGCATAGCTCTTGCGACAGTCATATCTCAATTATTTCATTTTTTCTTTCTAAGCTACTATGCTATTCGCAGCCCATTATTTAGTTATTTCAGCTACAATTATATTAGGCTAGAATTAAAATTTGTCTTAAGAATTTTAAGACAATCAATTCCTTCTAGTTTGAATATGTTTATGATAGCCGTTGGTTTCTTCATAATGCAGAAATTTGTGACTGGTTATGGTGCATCAGCTAGTGCAGCTTATGGTATAGCTTTAAGAATTGAGCAAATTATTTTGTTACCAGCCATAGGATTTAGTAGTGCTTTATTAAGTATGGTTGGACAAAATTTTGGTTCGAAGAATTTTGGTAGAATTTATGAAGCTTTTTTAATTTCTCTGAGGTTATCTTTGACAATGATGATATTTGGAGCAGTGGTACTTATATTTGCAGGTGAGAGAATAGCTGGTTTTTTTTCAAGAGATAGCGAGGTAATAACTATTGCTGGTGATTACTTATTTATGGTAGCGTTCTTGGCTTTTATATATCAAGTTATTGATAGATGTGACTCTGTGCTTTCTGGTTTAAGAAAACCCTCTGTAAATGTCTTCTATACTTTTATTAGATTGGTGTTTTTACCACCATTTGTAATATATTTGTTTTCAGAGACTTTCGAAAAAGGCTTAATAGGCATTTGGTGGGCCATATTTTTTACAAATTTACTAGGCTCAGTTTTCGTATATTTTCATATGCGTTATATATTCAAGAATCAAGTAAGCCTTGTTAAAGGGAGCAGTCCGTTATAACTAGGAGGGAATAACTAAGAATCTATATCAACACGGAGTTGTTTGAAACTTTTTGAACTGCTCCGAGTTAAAATAATACATAATATTGAAGAAGATTGTCGTGTTATCATTGCATAACAACTATGCAACTAACAATCATTAGATATCAAAAGAAAATATTTATTTGAAATTTCGAAAATTAGATTATTTCTGTATAAATAATCAATATAGTAAGAATTATAAGATAAATAATAATAATAGTGTTAATAATTCTCCATACTTTTTTGTTCAAAAAATATACTCTTAGTGATTGAGCACCATAACCTAAGAAATAAAAGAAAATAAAAGATGCTAGACTAGCACCCAGTCCAAACAAGACCTTATCAGAAATAGATAGGAAATTTTTTGATAAATTCCCTAAAATAAAAACAGTATCTGAATAAACATGAGGATTTAGGAAAGTAAAAGCAAGAGTTTGTAAAGCTATTTTTGGCTTTGATGTTTGTGAGTAAGTTTGTGAAAATTCAATTTCATATTTAAATGTTTTTAATTTCAACCATATAAAATTTAGGAGAAAGATAACTAGACATAAAGATAATAATAGATTGATTAGATCATTGATAAAATTTTTAATAAAATGAAATAGAAAAATCCCAAAAAAAATTAATAAAAAATCACCTAGTATGCAGATCGATGTTACTAAAAATATATTATTTTTTTTTATACCCTGCTCTATTACAAATAAATTCTGTGCTCCTATTGCTAGTATAAGACTTAAACCTGTTGAAAAACCAAAAACAAACTCATTCATGACAATTTTGCACAGTTTATATACTTTACACCTAAAATCTATTTAGTAAGTTTGATACATGAAGGTATTTGTTGGTGGAATTTTTTTTGCTTTAATATTTATTTATGTAGTAACAGACGGTTTTGTTAAGATCAGTCTACCTCTGTAAATCTTCTTCTTTTTCCATTACTCCACTCATCACTAAATTTAAGAGTTCCTAAATGTAGTGGGATCTCTTGTTTAACAATCAAATTACTCTCTGAAAATTCAAAGAATGAATTGTGTAGATAGCGAAACTCTAACAAATGATTCATGATCCCAAAGTTAATATCTTTTATAACATTAGGATCCACATTCTGATTTGAAATGAAGACATAGTCATTATCTGCAGGAAAATTTAAAATTGAACGAAGAGATAAGTTAGATGGTCGTTCAAATAAATCTGATTTTTTTATAATTGCATATTGAAATTGATTTTGTTCAATTTTTTTAATAATTTCATCAACACTATCATCATGACGTGTATCGCATTCTAAAGTGTTTGATCCTCCATAACTATGTGATATTTCTAACTCTCTATTCAAAACTTTACATATGCTTTTAGCAAGTATGTATTCTGTACCCAGTGTAGATCGAACCATTATTGTTAAAGAGATATCTTGGGAGAAAGCATATAATAAATTTGTTTTAAAAAATAATAGTATAATAAAAGAAAATATTATTTTTAAATACATAGATTACTTTTAACATAAAAGATTCTAAATTGTTAAAGAGATTTAGATGCCAAATTTTCCAATAATTGCAATAATAGCATGCTTTGCTTATGCAATTGAGAGTATTTTTGGTTTTGGTGGAACTATAATTTTTTTAGGACTTAGTGGATTTTTCTTTGATTTTAACTCCCTATTAAAATTAGCGATGATTGTTGGCCTATCTTCTGGTTTGGCAGTTTTAATTCAATCACACAAATATGTTTCTACAAAACACCTAATCAAAATTTTGATCTACACAATTCCTGGGGCTCTCATTGGAACATATTTTATTAATTATTTTACATCAGATGTTTTAATAAAAATATTTGCCTTAATTTTAATTGTCTATGGATGCTTTAACCTTTTTTTTCCAAATATAATATTTCCTCATATTTTAAAAAAATTTTTTGTAATTTTAGGTGGTTTTATTCAAGGAATTTACACCATTGGAGGACCTTTTGTATTGATGGGTTATAAAGATAGTTTTTCATCAAAACAGGAGCTGAGGTCTACTATGGCTGGATATTTTTTTATTATTAACTCATTAAGAGCATTATTTTTTGTTTTTCTTGGTGGGAGTTATTTAAATATTGTCAAAACATATTATCCAATAGCTTTTTTAGTAATGTTGAGTGTTTGGATAGGTTATTATGTTCATAAAAAAATACCAGAGGACCTATTTAAAAGGCTTATAATTATTGCTATCACTTTAATTGGCATATTGATTTTTTTTACAAAATGATTGATTGGGAACCATATGGACCTATTTATTCTGTAGCTCCTGGAATAAAAAAGATAAATGATTTGCCAATTATAGAATTTGACGAGCATCAAAACAGATACTTAAATTTGAAAAAAAAATGTAAGGACAATATCTTTTTTGATGATTATTACTCAGCAGAAACAGATAAAGCTATATGCAATAAGTTAAATAATATTTTAAAAAGTGAATATCCCTCAAAGACAATTAATTTCAATAATTTTGTTGAGCTTGGTTATGCTATCCAAGAGGACATAGCAATTTTTCACAGATCTAATAAGCTTATAGCTTTACACGTGTCTTTTCCATCTGTTTGGAAGCCTAAAGAAAAAATTGGTCTAAGTTTTGCTCAAATTCACCAACCAGTACCAGGTATGGAAAATTTTCTTAAAAATGAAGATAAATATGTACAAATGATGGTTGAGGCGACAACTCCTATCATTAGGTATGTTTGGGGGGAGCACTACGGATATTTTTTATGTGAACATGAACCTCTACAAAAAAACATTAAAGTTATGCACACTGAAAGACAAACTTTCATTGGTGTTCCTAAAAGTGATATTGGTATTTTCCTTATAAGGAAAAAAGTTATTCTTTACAAGGATACTTCAACTGATTTTAAAAATTGGTATGAGAAGCAAATTAATTCTATGTCTGAGGAACAAAGAAAATATAAGTTAAAAGAGATCTAAGTCGATACTACAGATCGAAAAAGTTTATATAATTGAAGTTAATCAGATTATTGTTCCTGATTTCCCTCATGTGGAGCATTTGGATTTGTAAGACGTTCTAATTCAGCTAATTCTTCTGCCTCTTTTTTAGCTTCTCTTTTAGCTTTTTTCGCGGCAAGCTTTTCTTGACGTTTTCGTTCTTTCTCCATAGCTCTTTCACCAGCTTTTGATTTATAGTCAAAATGTAATCCCATATAAAAATTATATCAGAATTTTTTTTATACTAAAGTTTCAGTTCAATAAATTTGATCTTAATTTAGTACTCGTTTTAAAAGATTTATCCAGTTTGAATGGGTAATTTTAATCATTACTTTTTCATTAAAATCTTGCTTCGATAATAATTCAATTAATTTCTGCATTCCTAATACACTATAAAGATCTTTTGGCATCATAGCTCCATCAAAGTCAGATCCAAAACCTACTTTGTCCTCTCCAAGATAGTCTATGAGGTATTTAAAGTGGTCTACAATTATTTGTAATTCTGTGTCAGAGACCATTTTTCCATCTCTCCTCAAAAAAGCAGGTGCAAAATTTACCCCAACCATACCTTCTGTTTCTTTGATCGCATCTAATTGCTTATTTGTGAGATTTCTAGTATGTGGGCATATCTCGTGAGCATTGCTGTGTGTTGCGACTAAGGGCGATGTTGAGTATTTAGCGATATCCCAAAATCCTTTTTCATTTAAATGAGAAGTATCAATTAGCATTTTAAGAGAATTACAATTTTTTATTAACTCTATTCCAATATCAGTTAAACCCTCGCCAATATCAGGTGATTGTGGGAATGCGAAGGGAACTCCCTCTGCGAATATAGTAGGTCTTGACCAAACTGGTCCAACAGATCTAAGGCCAGCTCGGTAAAGTGTTTCAAGATTGTAAAAGTTTTTATCTATGCACTCTGCACCTTCAATGTGCATCACAACAGATAATTGATAATTGTCACCATTAAATGAAGTCTCTAAATCTTCACTTGATAAGCAAATTTTAACTCTGTTACCAGAGTTTCTCTCAATTTTAGAAAGAATTGATATTTGATTTAAAACAACAGGTAGAGCATCATTCACATCAACAGATCCTGGTACTGGTAATGAATATTCATCTTGTTCCATATCTTTGTAATTAACTAATTTATCTGAGTCAGAAATAGCATGTTCTGGTGTTGGGACGTAAATTGCAAACAAACCCCCTCTGAAATTAGCTTGATTCATTCTAGGAAGATCTAAATGACCCTTATTATCTCCATCTATAAAATCAAGATGAGAGTTCAGGTTTTTCTTTAAGAATAACCTAAATAAAACATCGTTATGACCATCAAAAATTTTAAAATCCATATACCAAATTTATCATTTTTTTTTCAATAGAGATTACATACAAATTTAAATGTTTCATAGAATTTTTATGAAGTCTCATAAAAAGACATCAGATGTCTTTTTTTAGCAAAAGTAAAATATTTATTAAGACCTATATATATGTTTGAAAGGGAATATATAAAAAAATGAATAAAATTTTTGGATTTACAGAGCGATCTCTAAATTTCTGGTTGTCTTTGTTTAATATAAAAGAAGATAGTATTATTAACTTTTGCAAAGTCGAATATGGCACTGATTGGCAATGGTCTTACTCCCAATATCAAAGGTATCAATCTTCCCCCAATCATATGAAAGAGGCTGCATAATGAGTAATTTATTTAAATCTATTAGAAATATAATTATTAACGAAAAAAATGATCAAAAAACAAAATCTAACAAAGAAGAGGCTTATTTATCTCAAGCAATTGATATGATTGATCTTGAGAGGAGGCAAAAAGAGTTAGATAGAAGATTTATAAGAAAACTATAAAAGCCCTATTTAGAGCTTTTTGCCTAACTCAATACCCAAATTTCAATAGCAACAAATATAAAAAGACAAGCAAATATTAAATTGATAATATTTTTAGGTCTATTGAAGTAATTTGAAAACTTTTTAATTCCAAAAAAGTGACCAATAATTGAATAATTCATAGCAGAGATAAAAAAACTCCCTGTTGCAAAAATTAAAGCGATACTAAAAGTTAAATTTTCACTAAATTGCAAAGTTGCTAAAGCAGACCAAAATGCAAAAGCTTTGGGATTAGTATAGGCTACGATTACTGCCTTTTTCATGCTGTGAAAAAAATCTCTCTCATTTGATAATTTAATAAGTTGATTTTCAGAGCTAAAGTACTGACTACCAATTTGATATGCTAAATAAATCATATAAAGACTTGCGAGTATTTTTAATAAAATAAACCCCCAACCCATCAAATTAGAGATAAGAAAGGATATTCCTGTAGTGGCTAATAAGCACCAAGTAAAAGAGCCAATTGCAGTTCCAACAGCAGCACCCCATATTTGTTTTTTCTTACCACTTATTCCAATTGACGCTACAAAAAATGTATTAGGGCCAGGTAAAAAAACAGCAAAATAAAATACAATCCAGCCCGATATTAGGGCCATAGTAATTTCATTCATTTTTTAATGATTAAGTATTTGACTTAAGAATAGTTTGGTACGATCGCTTTTGGGATTATTAAAGAATTCATGTGGGGTCGCTTGCTCTATAATTCTTCCTTCGTCCATAAATATCATTTGGTCAGCAACAGTTTTAGCAAAACCCATCTCATGTGTTACAACTAACATTGTCATCCCCTCTTCAGCAAGTTGTATCATAACGTCTAAGACTTCCTTGATCATTTCGGGATCAAGAGCAGAGGTAGGCTCATCAAACAACATTATATCTGGGTTCATCGCAAGAGATCTAGCTATAGCTACTCTTTGTTGTTGACCTCCAGATAACTGTCCTGGGAATTTTTTGGCTTGCTCTGGTATCTTGACTTTTTCTAAATAAGACATCGCTATTTCTTCAGCATCTTTTTTTGGCATCTTTTTAACCCAGATAGGTGCAAGTGAGATATTATCAAGAACAGATAAGTGAGGAAAAAGATTAAATTGTTGAAAGACCATACCGACATTTTTTCTAATAATATCAATATTTTTAAGATCATTAGTTAACTCAGTGCCATGAACTGTGATGTGTCCCTTTTGGTGAGCTTCTAATCTATTTATACATCTGATCATTGTAGATTTACCAGATCCACTTGGACCACAGACAACAATTTTTTGACCTTTGGTTACAGTTAAATCTATATCTTTAAGGACATGAAAATCATCAAACCATTTGTTAACTTTTTCTAATTGAATAACTTGTTCCATATTTAACTATTATCTGTTTTTAATTTCTTTTCTAAATATAAACTATAGCGAGACATACCAAAGCAAAATATAAAAAATACGAGTGATATAAAAACATAAACCTCGTAATAAAGTTTCGTCCATGTCATGTCAGCTAGTGCAGCACGACCTATACCAAGCAAATCAAATAAACCAATTATCAATACAAGCGAAGTATCTTTAAAAAGCCCAATACATGTATTTACAATTGGGGGAATAGCTATTTTTAATGCTTGGGGTAAAATAATTTTTCTTGTAGTTTGCCAGTAAGTTAAACCTAATGCGTCAGCAGCCTCTATATGTCCCTTTGGTATGGCTTGTAGTCCACCCCTTATTGCTTCAGCCATATAGGCTGATTGAAATAACGTGACTGCAACTAAGGCTCTTAATAAATTATCAGGGTTTACACCATCTGGTAAAAAAAGAGGTAACATAACATTTGCTGTAAAAAGAAGAGTTATTAGTGGCACTCCTCTAATGAACTCAATAAAAACAACACACAATGATTTTATGATTGGCATTTTTGACCTTCTTCCGAGAGCTAAAAGAATACTTAAAGGAAATGCTAGACCTATTCCAGTAACTCCTAAAAAAAGTGTTACTAGTAAACCTCCCCATTTATTTGTTCCAACAGTGCTTAATCCAGGACCACCATATAACATGAAGTATGCTATAAATGGGAAAAGAAAAGTAAAATAAATAAATAATTTTCTATAAGGTAATTTATCAAAGAGTATTCCAATTATTGCTAATGGAAGAAGGGCATATGTTATATTTACTCTCCATGTCTCCTCTATTGGATAAAGGCCATACATGAATTGATCCCATCTTGCATAGATAATAGCCCAACAAGCACCATACTCACCAGGACTGATATTTTTTGAACAAAATGTTCTATCTGTTATGAGTTCTCCTTGAAAATTAGTTCTGAAATCTGCATTAAAAATAGCCCAATTTAAAAAAAAAGTACCAATTTCATAAACGAATATTACTGCAATGATTGTCATAATGGTATTTACCCATGATGAAAAAAGATTTTTATAAACCCAATTATAAAATTTATTTCTGGATAAACTTTGAATAATCACGCTCATGCGTTACCCTTAAATTGAACAGATTTGTTATAGATATTCATAGATAATGAAATTATCAAACTTATTGAAAGATAAGTTAACATAACTATTAACATTATCTCTATAGCTCTTCCAGTTTGATTTAATGAAATACCTCCAAATCCATGAACTAAATCTGCATATCCTATTGCTATTCCAAGTGAAGAGTTTTTGGTAAGGTTTAAATATTGAGATGTTAAAGGTGGAATAATAACTCTTAATGCTTGAGGAATAATTATCAATCTCATAACAAAACTACTCTTAAGACCTAAAGCTTGTGAAGCCTCTCTTTGCCCTTTTGATACAGAAATAATTCCAGACCTAACTGTTTCAGAAATAAAAGCTGCTGTATAAATGGACAACCCAAAAAGCATACCAAGAAATTCTGGTCGTATAACCATACCTCCTTTGAAGTTAAATCCTTTCAAAACAGGATGGTCAAACTCTAAAGGCATTCCCATAATGTAATAAAATAAAATTGGTGTAAAAATTATGATAGCACTGTTTATAAAAAATATTGGATATTGATTTCCAGTTTGTTCTTGTTTGCTCTTAAGAAATCTTTTTAAAAAGAAAGTAAAAATTATTGCTATTACAAAGCTGTAAAAAACAATAGAAAAACCCTCTTTAAAGATTGGTGATGGTGAGAATAATCCTCTGTTACTCAGATAAAATGTATTAAAAATAGGAAAAGCCTGTTTTATTTTTGGTAAACTCAACAAAATACTGTAATACAAAATTATTTGAAGAAGAACAGGAACGTTTCTAGTAAACTCTACGTAGACATATGCAATATTTCTAAACAACCAATTGCTAGATAATCTGATAATACCCACTATGAATCCTAGTATCGTAGCAAGTATGCATCCACAAACTGCAATCATAAGTGTATTTAGTAAGCCTACAAAATATGCTCTTAAATGGGTATCTTCGCTTGTAAAAGGAATTAATCTTATACTGATATCATAGCCTGCTGAGATATTTAAAAAATCAAATCCTGAACTAATACCTCTTTTTTCTAAATTGTATGCTGTTTGTTGAGCAATTAAATATATGAATATTGCAAAAAGACCTATTACAAGGGTTTGAATTAATAGTGACCTAGACTTTTCATCAAAAATTATTTTTCTAATAAGACTAGTCTGCATAATTTTAAAATTTTCTTATGATAAGAAGGGTATGGGCAAATAGCCCATACCCAATATTTTTTTATCTAAATGGAGGTGCGTAAAGAATACCACCATCTTTATATAATGCGTTTAAGCCTCTTTGAATATTAATTGGTGTATTTGGACCAATATGTTTTTCAAAGCTCTCTGAATAGTTACCTACTTGACTTAATATATTATAAGCCCAGTCATCAGATAAACCTAACATTGCACCGTAACCAGCATCAACACCTAATAGTCTTAGAACCTCTGGATTATTAGAACCCTTCATTTCATCGACATTACCAGAGTTAATACCTAGCTCTTCACCAATGATCATTGCATTCAGAGACCATCTTACGATATCAGCCCACTCGCTATCACCGTGACGAACTGCAGGACCTAAAGGCTCTTTTGAAATGATTTCCGGTAAAACAACGTGTGCAGATGGGTCTGGGTAACCAGCTCTACTTGCATATAATCCTGATGCATCAGTAGTATAAATATCACATCTACCAGCAAGGTAAGCAGCGTCAGCTTCAGAGTTAGTTTCAACTGGAACTGACTCGTAAGACATTCCATTAGCTTTAAAGAAATCAGCTAAGTTCATTTCAGTTGTTGTACCAACTTGGATACAAACTGATGCGCCATCTAGCTCGCTCGCACTTGAAACTCCAAGGTCCTTACTTACCATAAAGCCTTGACCATCATAGTAGTTAACACCAACAAATTCTAAACCAAGATCAACGTCTCTTGATAAAGTCCAAGTTGTGTTTCTTGATAGCATATCAATCTCACCAGACTGAAGAACTGTGAAACGTACTTTTGAAGTTGTAGGTACGTATTCAACTTTAGAAGCATCACCAAAAACAGCAGCTGCTACAGCTCTACATACATCAACATCAATGCCTTCCCAAACACCAGCATCGTTAGGAGCACCAAAGCCCGCTAATCCAGTGTTGGAACCACACATTAATTTTCCTCTTTCTTTAACTAAATCATGAGTGCTTCCGTGACTTCCAGCTATTGCTGCAGAAACACCAAGAGTTAATAGAAGAGAAATAAACAACGATTTAATTTTTGTCATCGTTTCCTCCTTATAATTATAAGCTTGGGCAGTATAGACCTATCTGATCTGAAACTAAAATACAAAAATGCTATATAATTTGTGTATTTTTTGCATAAATAAATGAAAATTTACTATCTTTGCTTAGTCTTGATTAAACAAGTCCCTTGTAAAGATCTTGTCTTGTACGTCCTTTAGGTCTGGATGACTTCGATTGCAAAGAATTAAATCAGCATCTTTTTTAAATGATTCTAAATCTTGATAAATTTCTGAGTTAAAAAATTGTTTTTCTTTTAACAGAGGTTCATACACAATTACTTTAATACCCTTTGCCTTAACT
>CACLVL010000005.1 GCA_902610415.1 uncultured Alphaproteobacteria bacterium | reverse complement strand
AGAAATACTACAAATAATCAAATGGAACTAATGGCGGCAATTAAGGCGATAGAATTTCTTGATAAGTATCAAGATATAAATCTAAATACTGATAGTAATTATGTAAAACAGGGTATAACCAATTGGATACTTAACTGGAAAGGAAATAACTGGAAGACATCGACTAAAAAGGCAGTAAAAAATAAAGAACTTTGGGAAAGATTAGATAAACTAAACTTGGATAAGAATATAAGTTGGAGTTGGGTGAAGGCACATAATGTTGATGAATTTAACAACCAGGTTGATCAACTAGCTAGAAAAGCAGCCGAAACTCTAACTGAGTCTTCGTTTAATTAAATCAGCTGTTTCAAGTTGCTCAATTGGTCCTATAGAAGAAACTGTTAAATTTGAGTCAAGTATACTCTTTCTGGCCTTTTCAAGATCCTCTAATTGGACAGAGTCAATTTTTGAAATAAACTCCTCAGGAGACCTGATCTTATTATGCATTAGATAATTAGATGCATTAGATCTACACCTTGAGGTAATGCTCTCCTCTCCTTTCAGTATACCCACTTTAAATTTTGCTTTAGTCTTCGTTAATTCCTCTTGTGTAAAGGTAGTGGCATCAATATTTAATTGATCACAAAGGACAGGGATTAATTCTTTTACTTCCTTTTGGCCAGTTCCTGCGTAAACATAAAAAATACCAGAGTCGGAAAAAAAATCACCACTACTATAAATACTATAAACTAAACCTCTTTTTTCTCGAATTTCTTGAAATAATCTTGAAGACATACCTGATCCAAGAAGCGTTGAGTAGACTCTTGTAGCATAATATAGATCAGACTGAATATCTACTCCCTCAAAACCAAGTAATAATTTAACCTGCTCTAAGTTTTTCTCCTCTCGGTATTCCCCACCTGAATATGATGATTTAGGAGTATAATCGTCGTTACCTTGAGGTAGGTTTTGAAATTTATCTTCAACAAGTTTAATTACTTTCTCCTCTTCAAAATTTCCAGATACTGAAAAAACCATTTTTTTGGGATTGTAAAAACCTTTCATAAAACCCTCTACTTGGTCTCTTGATATTGACTTAATAATATCAGCAGTACCTAGAATTGATCTTCCCATGGGTTGATCTGGATATGCTAACTCATCGAATTTATCACCCACAATACTGTCTGGTTCATCGGCATACATTCCAATTTCTTGTAATATTACACCTCTTTCTTTATCAAGCTCCTTAGAGTCAAAAGTTGAAAATTGTAATATGTCGCTAATAACGTCTATTGATAATTCAACGTTTTCTTTTAAGCCACTCATGTAGTAAGCAGTGATTTCTCTTGATGTATATGCATTGTGAGAATTTCCTACCAATTCTACTTCCTTCGCTATTTGAGCTGCAGATCTATTTTTAGTTCCTTTAAAAGCCATATGCTCCAATAAATGTGCGACACCATTAATCTCTTTGCGTTCATTTCTAGCACCTACCTTATTCCACATGCCTACACTAACTGTTTCTACGGTATTGACGTAGTCCGTTATGAGCGTCATCCCATTATTTAATTTATGAATATTAGGCATTTAATTTTATGTAATCTCCCAACGCTTCAAAATTATTATCTAAAACTTCAAATTTTTCTTTATTTAAAAATTCTATATTTTTATTGTAGTTGATGTCATTGCCCAATACTTTTTGAACAGTTTCTTGAAATTTTACAGGATGAGCGCAGGCTAAACACATTACTTTTTTAACATTTAATTTCTCAGCACACACCACACCTACTGCCGTATGAGGGTCTAATAGAATATTGTAATTTTCATAGGTTTTTTTAATTTGATTTTCAACTTCTTCAGAGGTTGCATTTTCTGATAAAAAATTCTCTGATAATGAATTATGTACAGAGCTATTTAATTTTTTATCATGTTCATTATTTGAAATATTTTGAAATAGTTCTTTAGTTGAGTCTGGACCAAGAAACTCAGCTAAGAGTCTTTCAAAATTACTTGATATAGTTATATCCATGCTAGGGCTATTAGTTTTTACAACATTATAGAGATGTAGATCATTATTACTTATGATTCGATGTAAGATATTATTCTCATTTGTTGCAACAATTAATTTATTTATAGGAAAACCCATAGACTTAAGTAGATAAGCAGAATATATATTTCCAAAATTTCCACTTGGGACTACAAAGTTATTAATATTACAATTTAAATATGACCATGCGTAATAGATAGATTGCGGTAATACTCTGAACCAATTAATTGAATTTACTGCGGTAAAACTATACTTTTCATTTAAAATTTTATCTTTAAAAAGTTTTTTTACTAGGTTTTGACAATCATCAAAACTTCCATTTAAAGCAATATTGAAAACATTATTTGCTCCACTTGTGGTCATTTGTTTTCTTTGGAAAAGGGATGTGGAATTATGAGGGTGAAGTATAAAAATACTAATGTTATCAATACCTTTAAAGGCTTGAATCGCTGCAGAACCAGTATCTCCAGAAGTTGCGCCAATTAATAATAATTTTTTATCTACTTTTTTTAAATAGTACTCATAAATTTTTGCCAACAAGCACATAGCATAATCTTTAAAAGCTAATGTCGGACCATGAAATAAATTTAATAATTCATTGTCTCCTATATTTGATACTGAGACGATTTCTTTATCAAATTTACTATAGGCCTCATTAATTATCTTATTAATTGTTTTTGAATCAAATAAATCTAATAAAAAAGGCGATAGAATAAAATTTGCTATATCAAAATAATTTTTTCCTTTGAGTGCATTAATTTGATCAACACTGAATTTTGGAATTTCCTTTGGGATAAAGAGCCCTCCGTCTGGTGCAAGGCCATAATTTAAAACCTGATCAGCAGAAAAATCAGTTTTGTTATTTCTTGTGCTTATATATTTCATTTAACAAATCTACCAACCAAATGGTCTAAATAATGTTTTGAATTTAGTTTTTCACCAGAAATGCTTTGTAACATTTCATCAGAAGAATATAAAGAGGCTTTTTGGTGAATATTATTATTTAACCATAAAATTAATTGCTTAATATTTTCTTCATCTGGGTTTTTCAAAAAAATATCAAACAAAGGACAATTATATTTAATTTGAGAGGCTATCATTGCACCAAGAGCGTAAGTAGGAAAATAACCAAATATTCCCTCATACCAATGAATATCTTGTAGTACTCCTTCTGAGTCTGAGATTAGATCTATTTCTAAATGATCAAGGTATTTTTCATTCCATAAATTTTTTATTTCTTTAAATTTAATTTTATTTTTGAATATTTCTTTCTCAATTTGATACCTAATAAATACATGAATTGGATAAGAAAATTCGTCAGCACTAACTCTGATTGGGTTAATTCTAACAGTGTGGTAATGCTCTAAAAACGATTTTTCCAAATCTTTAGAGTTATCAAAAATGGTATTTATAGTTTTAAAATAATTCTGCGATTTAAAAATATGATTTTCAAAGAAGAGAGATTGACTTTCATGCACACTTAAACTCCGAGATTGACCCAATGGCTCATAAAGGTATTGAATTGGTCGATTTTGCTCATACACGCCATGACCTGTCTCATGAAACAAAGCTGATAAAGACTCTAATATATTTTCTTCAAACCTTGTTGTTATCCGCACATCATTTGTGGCACCTCCACAAAATGGATGATGAGATTGGTCAATTCTTCCTCTGTCAAAATCAAAGTTGAGTTGTTCTAATTTTATTTTTATCTGTTTTAATATTTTTGTGTCAGAAATATCCGATTTGTAAATGAAAGGAGATTTAATTTTTTGTATATTTTTATACTTAGGTATTATTTCCTTATCAATAACAGAGAAAACTTCGTCAATCTTAACTGAGTCATAGTCTATGTCATATTTTGAAATTAGAGAGTCATAAGGTGTTAAGTTAGTAGCATAAGATAATTGACTCGCCTCTTCATGCACTAAATCTAATAAATCATTGAAGTCTTTTTCAATTATTGAGCAATTATTTTTTGTTCGAGCTTCTCTCCATAAATGTTCACAAGTTAATTTTTTTTTTATCAGTAAAGATTTTAAATCTGGATCAATAGCATTTTCTTTTATTACAATACTCTTCATTAAATTTAAACACTTACTATCTGTTTCAGTCAATTTTGTATTTTCAGCTTTTTCTATTTCTTCTTGAACCTCCTCACCCCTAAATATTGAATCGGTAAATTTAGATAAAATAGACATTTGCTCTGATCTAGAATCGATACTTTTTTTTGGTAAATTAGTGGCATTATCCCAAAATAAAACTCCACTGACATCATTTAAGACATAATAATTCTTGAAATACTCTCTGAGTTTATTCATATTTCCTCCTAATAATTAATAGCATTACGATACTGGATAAGCTTAACAAAAACCAAGTTATTGAATAATTTAAATGATTATTTCTCAAAAATACCAGAGGATTAAAGCTATATTTTGTTATTCTATCATCTAATAAGACAAAATAATATTTTGATGGAAATTCATATTTATAAAATTGGTTAAAATCATTCTTATTAACTGAATACCAGGTATTATTTAATAAATTATTCTCAGGAGTAAAAAATGGCTTATCTGAATTGAATTCTCTTATATAAACTTTTGCATTATTCACAGCCACATATTTTTTAATAATATTTTTGACTTGATCAAAATCTTTATCTTTAAACCACCCAAAATTGATAACACTATACATCTCGTTATTATATTTTAGGGGAAGTATCAGGTGATATCCTGGATTTCCATTGAATGTTTTAGACTCTATAAAGATTGGTTTATCTAAAATTGTGTAATTTTTGTCTAATTTTACTGAAACTAAATTATTGTAATTATTATCATTAGAGAACAGATCAGGATTAATAATTGAATTATTAATATTATCCATTAGATCATTTTTCCAATTAAGTCTTAATAATTGCCATGATCCTAAAATGAAAGTTAGAATTGAAATACTAATGAATACAAATGTTAACGATGACTTATTCATAGATTGTTATTTTAAGTGATTTTAGTGAATAAAATTTTTGGTCTATTTTCCCCACCAGTAGATACTTATGTATAAAAACAACCAAACAACATCGACGAAATGCCAATACCATGCAGCTGCTTCAAATCCAAAATGTCTTTCTGTGGTTAAATGACCTTTTCTTATTCTCAATAAACAAACTAATAAAAACAAAGTACCAATTAAAACATGAAATCCATGAAAACCGGTTGCCATGTAAAAAGTTGAAGGATATATACCTTCTGTAAAACCAAAAGTTGCATGTTGGTATTCATATATTTGTAAAAGAGAAAATATAAAACCCAAAAAAACTGTATAATATAAACCTTTAAGTGCCTCTTTATTATTGCCCTCTCTTAATTCATGGTGAGCCCATGTGCATGTAGTGCCTGATAAAAGTAAAATTAAAGTATTTAAATATGGGATGTCTAATGGATCAAAAGTTTCAATTCCTTTTGGAGGCCAAACTCCAATTCCAAGAGTGCCTGTAAAAACTTCTTTGTATTCAGCTAAAAATGTTTTAGGCAAAAGACTTGCATCAAAAAAAGCCCAAAAAAAAGCGACAAAAAACATTACTTCTGAAGTGATAAATAGAGCCATCCCCCACCTAAGACCAATCTCTGTAATTGAATTATGAACTTTTAAGAAAGTGCTCTCTTTAATGATATCTCTCCACCACATAAACATAGTAAAAAGTATTAAAAAAAGACCAACTAGCATTGGCCATATCATCTCATAGTGCATATACAAAATTGCACCAGAAACTAAAAAAAGAGCTGAAAAAGCACCAACAATAGGCCAAGGACTTGGATTGACAAGGTGGAATTTGTGTTTCTTTTCTGAGTCTTTGAATACTAAATCAACCATTCAATTTAATATTTCATTCTTTTTTCTCAAAAAAGGTATATGACAAAGTGACATTCTTTGTCCTACTTGCCTCAGGATCCTCAAGTATTAAGGGGTCTAAATAAAAAGTGACAGGAAAAGATACAACTTCATTTGGCTGGATAGTCTGATCTATAAAACAAAAACATTCTATTTTAAACAAATATGGACCAATTTTAGGTGGTAAAATATTAAAAATAGATGTGCCAGTGGACTCTATGCCAGTATTATTTTTAGCTTTAAAAACTACGTCATACTTAACACCCTCAGTAATATTCATTTTTTGTGGTGCCTCAAACATCCAGTCCAAACCATCATTCACCTGAGCTGAGAATATGACTTTTATATCAAGTTGTCCTGAATTTATATTTTGGTCTTGTTTTTGGATTTGAACTTCTTTATTAAAGCCTTGGAAACCGGTTAAGTCACAAAAAAGCTTATATAATGGAACAGAAAAAATTACTAAACTCAGCATAAAGCCAAGTATCAATATTAAAACAAATAATGTTTTGTTTTTATTTGATATGTTCAAATACCGGATTTAATTCTAAATATTGTAATAAAATAAAATGCTGTAACAAGCATGAAGAGTAAAGCTAAGACCAATAAATTTTTATTTTTTCTCTTCATTAGAATAAATATTTATCAATTACTGTTAATGAAAAAATAAGAAATAAATAAACAATTGAATACCCGAAAAGTTTAATTGAGTCTTTCTTTAAATTTTTTGATTTATTTAATTTAAATAGCTTGTAAATAAAATATGCGTTGAGAGCATTAGATCCTATAAAAAAACTCATTCCAGCAAATTTAAAAAAATAAATAAAATTAACTGAGGCAACCATAAAAAAAGTATAAGTATTCATCATCATGAGTGTTTTCTTAATACCGTATTTAACTGGGTACATAGGAATATCAGCATCAGAGTAATCTTGGTTTCTAAAAATAGCTAGTGCCCAGGAATGAGGCGGTGTCCAGAGAAATATAATTAAACATAATATTAAAGGATAAAAAATCTGATCACCAGATATACTTATCCAAGCAATCACTGGAGGGAGAGCGCCTGCCAGACCTCCAATTACTATATTTTGTGCTGTTCGATGCTTCAGATACATTGTGTAAAAGACAGAGTAATAAAGAATAGTAAAAGCCAGTAGAATTGAGGCCTCAATATTTGTGAAGAAAAACAATGCCACTACAGAAAAAAAAGAAAAAATTAGACCGACTCCAAGTGCTGTGTTAGCTGAGATATTTCCTGAGGGAATAGGCCTGAACTTCGTTCTATCCATTTTTGAATCAATAATTCGATCAAACCACATATTCAAAATAGCTGATCCCGATGCACCCATAGCAATAAGAATAAGAGCTACCCCTTTGATAAATAAACTTTTATCTGAGGGGGCAAGTAACATCGAACATAAGGCAGTAAATATAACTAAAGAAATTACACCGGGTTTAATTAAAACGTATATTTGTTTTAAAAAGTTTACAACTTGAGCAAAGATCAGATTTTGATCTGTTTGTACAAAAGTTTGTTGATGTTTTTTTTCTAACACAAATTAATTTTTAACTTCAGGTAATGTATCAAACTGGTGATAAGGTGGAGGAGATGGTAGTGTCCACTCTAGAGTTTTTGCACCCTCACCCCATGGATTTGCTTCTGCTTTTTTACCTTTTAACAATGCGTAAATAATTATGAAAATAAAAAGAATAAAAGAGGCAAAAGATATATATGAACCAATTGAGGATATAACATTCCATCCTGCATAAGCATCTGGATAATCTGGAATACGTCTTGGCATTCCAGCTAGTCCTAAGAAGTGTTGAGGAAAGAAAGTTAAATTTACTCCTAGAAAGAATAGCCAAAAATGTAATTTACCAAAAAACTCAGAGTAATTTTTTCCACTCATTTTACTAAACCAATAATAGATACCTGCAAATATTCCAAATACCGCTCCCATACTTAAAACGTAATGGAAGTGAGCTACAACGTAATAGGTATCGTGTAATACGACGTCAATTCCTGCATTTGCCAAAATTACACCTGTTACTCCACCAAGAGTAAATAAAAATATAAATCCTAATGCAAATAGCATAGGAGTTGTAAAAGTTATTGAACCGCCCCACATTGTAGCAATCCAACTAAAGATCTTTACACCAGTTGGCACAGCAATAACAATTGTAGCTAGCATAAAATAAGCCCTAACATTTGCACTAAAACCTACAGTGTACATATGGTGAGCCCAAACAACGAAACCTATGAATCCAATAGCAACCATTGCATAGGCCATACCTAAATAGCCAAATACAGGTTTTTTTGAGAATGTAGATACAATATGCGAGACGATACCAAATGCTGGTAAAATCATAATATAAACTTCAGGGTGACCAAAGAACCAAAATAGGTGTTGAAATAAGACAGGATCTCCTCCACCAGCTGGATCAAAAAAAGTAGTTCCGAAGTTTCTATCCGTTAAAAGCATTGTAATAGCTCCACCTAAAACTGGAACGGCAAGAAGAAGAAGAAAAGCAGTAACTAGCATTGCCCAGACAAAAAGAGGCATTTTATGAATGGTCATTCCTGGGGCTCTCATGTTTAAAATAGTTGTGATGAAATTTACGGCTCCAAGTATTGATGAAGCGCCTGCTAAATGGAGTGAAAAAATAGCCATATCAACAGCAGGAGTACTATGTCCAATATTTGAACTTAATGGTGGGTAAATAGTCCAACCAGTTCCTGCTCCACTCCCAACAAACATTGAGCCTGCAATTAAAAACAATGCAGGTACTAAAAGCCAAAAACTAATATTGTTTAATCTTGGGAACGCCATATCTGGTGCACCGATCATTAAAGGAATAAACCAATTTCCAAAACCCCCTATTAATGCTGGCATAACAACAAAAAATATCATGAGTAATCCATGAGCTGAAATGATTACATTCCACATTTGTCCATCTGCAACAAACTGCATGCCGGGTTCAGATAACTCCATTCTCATAATAACCGAGAGAGCTCCTCCAACTACACCTGCGATAATTGCATAAATTAGATATAATGTTCCTATATCCTTATGGTTTGTGGAAAAAAACCATCTTGTAAAAAATCCTGGCTTATGATCATGGTGATCATTCATAGCTAAAGACTCTGAGCTCATAAATTATTCTCCTCTAATTGAATTATGTTATTTTGTGAAATAACAATTTCCTCTTCTGGCTTGTCAATTTCAATATCTTCGTTGATGGCATAATTATTTTTAGCTTCATTGGCCCATGCCATAAACTCTCTCTCTGGTAATACTTTAACAACTACAGGCATAAAACCATGACCACTTCCACATATTTCGGAACACTGACCTCTGTATATCCCTGGTTCTTTTACATTTACCCATGTTTCATTTAATCTTCCTGGTACAGCATCAGTCTTTAGTCCCATAGAAGGTACTGCCCAACTATGAAGCACGTCTCCTGCAGTAATTAATATTTGAACATTTTTATTAGCGGGTATAACCAAAGGATTGTCCACAGTCAAAAGTCTTAAATCTCCTTCTTTTAGGTCTTCGTCTTGGATCATGTAACTTTCAAAGTAAAAGTCTCCATGATCAGGGTATTCGTACTCCCAATACCACTGGTGACCAATGACTTTAACAGTCATATCATAGTTTTCACTTTTTTCTTGTTGGTATAATAATTTAAATGACGGAACCGCGAGAACCACAAGTATAACTATGGGTATTGCTGTCCATAAGACTTCTACAACTGTGTTATGAGTTCTTGTAGATGGAATTGGATTTCTTTTTGCGCTGAAACGAAAAGATACATAAAAAAGAAGAAATAAAACAAATAAAGTAATTAAAGACATGACAATTAGAATAACATTATGAAGTCCAACGACACTGCCCATTAAATCTGTTGCAGGATTTTGAAAACTTAACTGCCAGTCTGTGGCCTGTTTTCCGTATAATTCAAAAGAGATGAATATAAAAAATACTGATAAAATAGATTTCATTTAGGACATATTAGTAATCTTTTTGATACAGTATATTGACAGTATGTCGCTTAAACCCGCTATATTTAAGAAAAATAATGAAATGTTAGGCTAAGTGCGGCAATAACTGCCGTATCAGCTTTTAGTATGTTCGAACCTAAGCTTACATTGAAGAAATTTCTGGATGATTTGGAAATAAATGCTCTCTCCTCCTCCTCAAATCCTCCTTCCGGACCAATTACTACTAAAATTTCATTATTTGATTTAATTTTAGCTTGAGATAAATGAATTCCTTTGAGGTTTTCATCGAACATCAAAATTGTTTTACTAGAAATGATATTCGATTGATTTTTTAAATCATTCAAATCATTAATATTAGGTATAGATAATCTCTCACTTTGTTGAGCAGCACCTATAGCATAAGCGTTAAACTTAGTTAGATTTATTTTTGTGTTTATAGTTCTTTTAAATATTGTTGGAAATATAGATCTAACTCCCATCTCGGTAGATTGTCTGATAACTGACTCACTATTTTGATATTTAATTGGTGAAAACATTAAGTCTATTGATGTTTCTGCACGAGGAGGTGAAACTTGACTTATTGTTTTTGCGATTAAAAAATTTTTTTTAATATCTACTATTTCAGATTTCCACTCTCCGGAAGTATTATTAAATAAAGATACTTGATCTCCAACTTTTAACCTCATTACTCTTACAAGGTGGATATAATACTTTTTTTCTAGCTCATAAGTGCTACCCTGTTTCAAAATTGAAGTACAATAAACTCTTTTCATGAATACTGATTATAAGGATAATTTAATTTTTAAATTATTACCACCATTCACACACTCTTATCTCTCTTTAGTTAGATTAGATAAACCAATAGGTTTTCTTCTTCTTTTTTACCCAGTTAGCTTTGTTTTAGCATCCTCAGGCAATATTATGTCTAATAATGTTTTAATTTTATTTTTTATGTTTTTTCTTGGTTCAATAATTATGAGATCTGCTGGATGTATAGTTAATGATTTAATTGACACAGATATAGATAAGAAAGTAATAAGGACAAAAAATAGAGCTTTAGCATCTTCAAAAATTAGTATTAAGAATGCTCTGATTCTTTTCTTTGCTCTTTTAGTAATAGGATTTTTAATTCTCATACAATTAAATTATGAGGCAATTATTTTAGGTATAGTTATCACACCTTTAATAGCCTTATACCCTCTGGCGAAGAGATTTTTTATTTTACCTCAATTTATTTTAGCTTTGACATATAATTGGGGGTGTTTTATTAGCTGGGCAGCACTTGGCTCAAACATTCCTTTCTCATCTATCTGTATTTTATATTTATCATTAATTTTTTGGACTTTAGCTTACGATACTATTTATGCAACGCAGGATGAAAAGGAGGACAAGAATTTAAATCTGTACTCTGGCACTTTGTTATTTGGATCAAAAAAAATGATTTTTTTAAACATAATGATTATTACTAAGTATATTTTATTAATTTTTTATGGGAGTAGTTTGGATTTTAGATTTATATTTAATATTCTAGTCCTTACAATTTCTATAATAAATTTAATAGATCTTAATATAATATGGAAAAATAAGCCTGAAAATGCTAGCTCATACTTCTCTCGCAATAACTATTACGGTATCAGTCTTCTTTTTAGTATAATAATAGGTAGCCATTTTAATGTCTGAGTCTAGAAAACATTTTATAAGAATCTCTAAATTATTTCTTAATTTCAAATTAAAAATGTTTATTGCTATTTTGTGTATGATTATTGCAGCTTTGTGCACTGGTTTTCATGCCTGGTTAGTTAAACCAGCATTAGACAATGTTTTGATTAATGCAGATAGATTTTATCTATATTTTATTCCCTTAGCTATTTTGATTACAGGAATAATAAAAGGATTAGTAACCTATATTCAAATCACATCTCTTCAATTTATGAGTCATAGGATAATTGAGAAACTTAGACGTGATGTATTTAAGAATATAATTAATGTTCATTACGGGTTTTTTATTAAAAATAAAACAGGATCTCTAATAACTAGAATTACTACAGATACCTATTACCTAAGTGGAGCAATGGCTAATACGTATACTGCGTTGATTAAAGATTCTCTAACTTTAACAGTCTTGATAGGAAACATGTTTTATCAAAATTGGAAATTAGCTTGTATTTCAATAGTTATCTTTCCATTAGCGATTGTTCCTGTCAGAGTTTTAGGAAAAAAAATTAGAAGGGTTACTAAAAATTTACAAAAACAAGTTGGGACACTAGCTTCAAATTTAGAGGAAGTTTTCAGAGGAATAAAGAATGTAAAATCTTTTAACGCAGAAAATTTTGAAATCAAAAGAGTTAATAAAGAAATTGAACATGCAAGGGAATTAAATTTTAAACAGGAAAAAATTACAGCCCGATCAAGACCTTTTACAGAAACTCTAGGTTCAATGGCAGCTGGTTTAGCAATATTTGGTGGGGGTGTTTTCGTAATCAATGAAAATATGTCAGCTGGGCAATTAATGAGTTTTTTAGTTAGTTTAATGTTAGCCTATGCTCCACTTAAAAACCTTATAAATGTTAATGTTTTGCTTCAAAGTGGTCTAGGTGCTGCATCTAGAATATATGAGTATATAGATTATAAAAATGAAACAATTGGTGGATCCAAGGTAGTTAAAAATTTTAATACATTAAGTTTAAAAAATGTTTTTTTTAAATATGAAAACACAAATAAAAATATAATAGATGGGGTGAATTTTGAAGTAGAAGCAGGTAAAAAAATTGCACTTGTAGGACCTTCTGGGGGTGGTAAATCGACACTTACTGCTTTGTGTTTGAGATTATTTGATATTTCTAGAGGTGAAATTAGAATAAATGAAACTGATATCAAAAAATTAAAACTAAGTAATCTAAGAAATATATTTAGCCTTGTCAGCCAAGACACAGTTCTATTTGATGGAACTATCTTGGAAAATATAAAATATAATTCCAGTATTAAACTAACTGATGTTAACCATTTTGCTAACATTGCATGTGTAAATGATTTTGCAAATAACCTGCCTGGTAAATTGAATACAAAAATTGGAGAAAATGGAGTTAAGTTATCTGGTGGGCAAAGACAAAGAATTTCAATTGCAAGAGCCCTTGCTAAAAAAAGCCCAGTTGTGCTTCTTGATGAACCAAGTTCAAATTTAGATCTTAAAACAGAGTCCAAGCTTTTTAATAATCTGTATTATGTTCCTAAAATTACGATGGTGGTGGTAGCCCATAGATTAAGCACAATCAAAAATTTTGATGAAATTTACTATTTAGATAATGGCAAAATTATTGAAAAAGGTAGTCATAAAACTCTGATGGCAAGGAAAAAACATTACTATAAACTTTATCAAAGACAGATTAAAAAAAATGCTTAAAAAACTATCGAAAAATAGATTTTTCAAAATTATTTTTGTAAATTTAATTTATTTATCTTTGTCATTAATTAGAAAAACAAGTAATTGGTCGGGGATAAATGAAGAAATCATTGAAAAACAATTACAAGATAATAAGTCAATTATTGTTCTTATATGGCATAACCAACTTATGGGTTCAACTTTCAGTTGGAAATTTAAGCCAAAATTAAGACCTGTTGCAACCTCTCATAGAGATGGTCAGATAAGCACATTGGTCCAAAGAAAATTTGGTCTAGACCCTCTTTTGCGTGAAAAAAACAAACCAACAGCTCTGATAAAAGACATTTCACTGGCAGTTAAAAATGGGGAATGCATTTATATAACACCGGATGCCCCTCATGGTCCGCCTTATGAAATTAATACTAATATTTATAAATTAGCTCGAAAATTTGATTTAAAAATTGCACTATTAACATTTAAGACAAATCATTTTTTTCGATTAAACAATTGGGATAAATTAAAAATACCACTTCCGTTCAGTAAAGGTATTTTTTTTTGGGGGAAAGAAATAATTAACCCAAGTCATTTTGATGAAAATTCATTTAATGAATTTATAATAGAAAATTTAAATAAAAATCTAAAAATAATCGATGCTTATCTTTAGCTATAGATTATTACAAGTTATATTCTTTCCAATAATTTTATTTATTGGTCTCATCAGAATTTATAATAAAAAAGAAAATTATCTATCATATATGCAAAAAGTTTTTTCAAGTCAAAATTACGAACAAATTAGAAGCAGTGAATACTTAATTCATTTTGCTAGTATAGGCGAATTAAACTCTATTAAATATTTAATAGATTGTTTAGATAATAATAAAATTGTTTTATCATGTTCTACATTATCATCTTTTGAGATATCAAAGAAAAGATATCCTAATCTATTTTGTATATTTCTTCCTTTAGATTTTTTTTGGAATGTAAATAAGTTTTTATCAAAAACTAATTTTAAAAAAATCTTATGGATAGACTCAGAAATTTGGCCAAATTGGTTATTAATTTCAAATCAAAAAAATTTAAAAAATATTTTAATAAATGGGAGAATTTCAGATAAAAGTTTTGCCAGATGGTCTAAATATCCAAAATTAAGCAAAATAATTGGAAATCAGTATAAATTAATCTTTGCTCAAAGTAAAAAAGATCAGAATAAGTTTAGTAATATATTTGGGAGATTGGTTTATTTTTATGGAAACTTAAAATTTAATATTAAAACGAATATACCAAAGTTCAAAAAAAAGATTATCTGTTTTGCAAGTATTCATCTAACTGAATATGATAAAGTATTGAATATAATAAAAAGTTTAAATTTAAATGAAATACATGAAGTTGTGATTATACCTCGTCATATTCAATATTTTGATAACTTAAACAAAAAAGTTATATCTGAGAATTTAAAAAAAATAACAATCCATAATAAATTTGGAGATAGCATGTCTATATTTGAGCGTTCTAAAATAGTCTTTATGGGTGGTTCTTTAATAGAGCACGGTGGACAGAATCCCTTAGAGCCTCTTTCGCATGGATGCTTTGTACTCTCAGGAAGTTTTAATAATAATTTCGAGGAAATATACCTTGATCTTGAGAGACTTAATCTTTGCAAAATAATGAATAGTGATAACTTAGAACTAATAAGTAACGAAATAAATAAATTAGTAAATGTTGACTTTCGTAATTCAACAGAAATTGAAAATTTTATTAGTACTAATAGAAATAGTTTAAAAAATATCACCGAAATGATCGAAAAATGTTAAAAGCTCCTAAATTTTGGTATCAAAAATCAATATCTTTGAATGCCCTTCTTCTATCTCCATTATCAGTAATATGGTTGTTTGGAAATTTAATTAAGAGAAAATTTTCAAAAGTTCAAAAAATTAACTTGCCTGTAATAGCTGTAGGAAGTGCTATTATTGGTGGTTCTGGCAAAACACCATCAGTGTTATACATCTGTAGAGAACTAAAAAAAATGGGGTACAAGCCTCATATAATTTCTAGAGGTTATGGGGGGTCTACAACTGTAGATGAAGTTATAAAAGTAAAACCTCATATGGACTTTAATTTTGTAGGAGATGAAGCCTTAATGATGTCAAATTATTTTACAACTTGGGTAAGTAAAAATAAATTTCATGCAATGCTTTCAGCAAAAAAAGATGGAGCAAATATACTTGTTTTAGACGATGCACTTCAATCTTATAATGTATATAAAAATATATCTATTTATGTATATGACTCTATTCAATCATTTGGGAATAGACTCTTAGTCCCTTCAGGACCTTTGAGGGAGTCGGTAAAAAATGCAATTAAAAAATCTCAAATATTTTTTTTAATAAATACTGAAGAATGTGATGATTTAAATGAGAGTCACTTTAAACATATTTTAAAATTTAAGATTGAAATAAGTCCAGAATTCAAAGAAAAAAAATTAATCGCTTTTGCTGGTTTAGGTTTTAATAAAAAATTCTTCGATCAATTAAAATCTGAAAATCTAAATTTAGTATTAACAAAAGAATTTCCAGATCATCATCAATATACTATTGATGATATATTTTTATTATTAGATCAAGCTAATAAAAATGATGCTTTTTTAGTAACGACTGAGAAAGATCATGTAAGAATACCTGATGAGTTTAAAAGCTCTGTTGGAATTATTTATGGAGAGATAGTATCTGATAATAATATAGAATTTGCTACTGAAATTGAAAAATATATTTAAAATTTTTAGAAATTACTTTGAGTTTATTATTTTTCTAATCCTTAAAAATATTATGGGATTATTTAGTTTTAATTTTGCCTCAAATTTTGGGGGAGCTTTAGTTGGTTTTTTTGGAAAATATTCAAAATACCAGCAAACAATAAAACGTAATATAGAAGTATTAAATTTAAGCAATGAGGCAAGTGCAGATTTAGTAAAAAATAACTTGAAAGAAACTGGTAAAGTTTTTTTTGAATTTTTTAACTTAAATAAATTTGATTGGGAAAATATAAGTATTGAAAATAAGGATATATTTAATGAAATCAAATCTCATCAAGGTCCAAAAATTTTTATATCTGCACACATTGGAAACTGGGAACTAACTAGAAACTTTATATTAAGAAACGGTTTTACTCTACACTCAGTTTATAGACATGCTAATAACGAAAAAATTGATAATTATATTCAAAAATCTAGAAAGAATGATAATGCTTTTTTTTACAAAAAAGGTTCTGAGAGTGCTAAGTCTATGATTAAAGCACTAAAACAAAATGAAGATTTAGCACTTTTAATTGATCAAAGAGATAGTAGCGGAGTAAAAATTGATTTTTTTGAGAGAAAAGCTTTAGCAACAGATGGTTTTGCTAATTTAGCAATCAAATACAAAACGATGATTTGCCCTGTATATTCAATTAGAAATAAAAATGGGACATTTCAAATGATCGTTGAAAAACCTATGCACTATGATCAATATAAAAACTATGATACCAAGGAATTAGTTGAAATAATCCATAAAAAATATTTTGAGAAATGGATTATGCGTTCTCCATCACAGTGGTTATGGGTACATCAAAGATGGAAATTATAGCTTTTTTTTAATATTTATAACTCCATCTTTTAAAGTAACATCAAAAAATTCTAATTTTTTAAGAGATTGAACACTTTTAATAATTTTGTTATCTGATTTTAATATTGCATATCCTTTTTTTAGATTTCTCTCTATTGAAGAAGTATTAAGTATTTTATTAAGTAAATATAATTTTTGAGATAATATTTTTAATTTATTCATGACAAAATTTTTATTATTAGAATTAATGTATTGAATTTTATTTTGTATCTCAGATATTTTTTGTTTAGGACTACTTTCTTGCAGTCTTATAAAAAGATTATTAAAAAAATTTGATTTACTGTAAAATGAATTACTAACAATTTCTAAATTCTCATTATTTATTTTACTTAATTTGCTCTCAATATCTTTGACTTTATTTGAAAAATAGTTTACTGAATTTTTAAATTTCAATAATAGTTGCTCGGCGAGTATATATCTTTGTTCAATAGAATAATTAAGTTTTTCTTTTAAATCCTGTATGTGATTAAGGAGATGATTTTTATCAGGAACAGCGATTTCAGCTGCTGCAGTGGGTGTTGGTGCACGCAAATCTGAGACATAATCTAATAAGGTATAATCAGTCTCATGGCCAATAGCTGAGATATTAGGAATTTTTAAATTGAAAACTCTTTTAATTAAATCTGGCTCGTTAAATGGCATTAACTCTTCTAAAGAACCTCCCCCTCTGGCGAATATAATTAAATCAGGCTTTAATAGATCTTTTATCTCATGATTTTCAATCAAATCTAGAAAATCGATAATTTCAATATGAGAGTTTTTACCTTGAACAGAAATAGGATAGATCTGTATTTCTGTAATGGGAAATCTTTCAGAAATTCTATGAATTATATCATGAATTACTGAACCAGATGCAGAAGTTAATACACCAATTATTTTTGGATACTTGGGTAGTTTTTTTTTTATATTATCATCAAAAAATCCCATCGAAGATAATTCTTTTTTTCTATCTTCGATTAGTTTTAAAATTGAGCCAGTCCCACTATATTCTACTTGGTCAATAATGAGTTGATATACAGATCTCCCAAATTTAGAGTAAGAAGTTATCCTTCCATAAAAGTTATATTCAGTCCCCTCTTCAATTTTAATTTGTAAATTTTCATAACTCCCTTTCCAACATATGCAAGATATGACTTCGTCATTTTCCTTAATTGAAAAATATACATGACCAGAGCCAGCAATAGTCACTGATCCTGTCTCACCAACTAGCTTTAAATAAGCAAAGTTTTCTTCTAATATGTCTTTTATTGATCTATTCAGTTGTGATACGGTGTACTCAGGAATATTATTCACAAAATAAATATACTTTATTATATTGTATAAATGAATGTCATAGTTATAGGATCTGGTGCACGTGAACATGCTTTATGTAGAATTCTTGATAAGTCATATCTTTGTGAAAAAGTGTTTTGTTTCCCTGGAAATTATGGAATAAGTCAAATTGCCGAGTGTAGAAATATCTCAACTAAAGAAGATATAATCAGAGAATGTATTAAAATTAATCCCGAGCTTATTGTCGTAGGTCCAGAAAACTATTTATCAGAAAATATAGCTGGGGAACTTAGAAATAATGGTCTAAATGTTTTTGGACCTGACTCGAAAGGTGCAAAGCTTGAGACCTCTAAAGAGTTTATGAAAGAGTTTTGCCAATCGCACGATATTGCAACAGCAAAATCTCAAACATTTGTTGATTTTGAAAAAGCAAAAAATTATTTAGAGAGTTTTAGTGGGCCTATTGTTGTCAAATATGATGGCTTAGCTGCAGGTAAAGGGGTTTTTGTTTGCGCAGACACTAACGAAGCCATAGAAGCGTGTGAAAGAGTATTTATTAACAAGGAATTTAACCAAGAAAATAACAAAGTAGTAATAGAGGATTTCATTGAAGGAAGAGAATTGAGTTTTTTTACAATAACAGATGGGGATGATTATTTAAATTTTGGTTCAGCACAAGACTATAAAAGAATTGGGGACAATGATACTGGGCCAAATACTGGAGGAATGGGAACTATTAGCCCTGCACCAATTTTAGAGGAAGAGTTAAACAATATAATTCAAGAAGAAATAGTCAAAAAAACAATTAATGGTCTTAAACATGATAACATAGCATTCCAAGGAGTAATATTTTTTGGGATAATTGTTAATGATTACAATCAGCCTTATTTACTTGAATATAATACTAGATTTGGAGATCCAGAAATTCAAAGTATTTCACTTAGAGTGAAATCAGACTTCTTAGCCTTACTTCATTCAACCGCAACAAAAAATTTAAAATATTCTAGAATTGAATTTTACGAAAATAAAAAATCTATTTGTTTAATTTTAGCAACCAAAGGATACCCAGAAAATTATCCAAAAAATACAGAAATAAGAAATATTAGTAAATTTGAAAATAATGATGACTTTTATATTTTTCATGCTGCAACTAAATTAATTGACAACAAAATATTTTCTAATGGAGGAAGGGTTCTCTCAATTGTTGCGTCTGGAAATGATTACCTTGAGTGTAGAGAGAAAGTTTACAAAATAGCTGATATGATTGACTGGCCTGAAAAATATTATAGATCTGATATTGGTGCTAATTTTTAGTTCTTTTATTTCTAAAAAATTTTTTAATTAAATTTTCTTCATTATTTTCAATTCGTTTATATTTTACAGTTGATATAGTCTTTCGATGAGGATTGTCATTTTTAAATAAATAATAGACTTTAGACAATCTTGCAGACTTAATAACCTCTTTACACATATTACAAGGCTCTAAATTACAAATCATGATAAGACCATCTAACCTTTTTTGATTTAATTTTTTACAAGCTTTTCTTATGCTCAAAATTTCCGCATGTGCTGTTGGATCATTTAGATCAATTTCTTGATTAAAAGATCTTGCAATAACCCTTTCATCTTTAGGGTCAACTATCAATGATGCTACTGGAATTTCACCTTTTTCCATAGCTAATTTACTTTGACTCAGTACAAGGCGTATAAAATTTGTTAAATTATTCATCGTGACTAGACTCCCAATCATCGGTATTACAACTGATTATAAGGAAAAAGAAAACACTTATTCTAAGTATCCATGGTTCGCTTTAAGGCGCCATTATTCAGACTGCCTTTATAAATTTGGATGCACACCTGTAATACTTCCAATAACAGAAATATCAGAAAATATGGATTTTTTAGATGGATTACTTATTTCAGGGGGAGATTTTGATATTGACCCTAAACATTATGGAGAGAAAATTCATTCAGACAAAATTCAAACTATTCAAGATAGAACGGATTTCGAATTTAAGGTATTAGAAAAATACTTTCCTTTAAATAAACCTATCTTAGGAATATGTGGAGGAAGCCAACTTCTTAATGTATTTTTTGGTGGAAGTTTAATTCAAGATATAGACTCATTTATTGAACATGAACAACCTAATCCTAGAAATGAAACTAGTCATGAAATTATTTTAAGCGATGTGTCAAAGCTAAAAATATTTAAAGATAGTTCAAAAATATATGTAAATAGTGCTCATCATCAAGCAATTAATAAAATCGGGAAAAAACTAACAATAGATGCCTATGCACCTGATAATATAATTGAAGCTTTTCATCATAATGAACATCCTTTATGTATGGGAGTTCAATGGCACCCAGAATTTTTAATAACTGAATTTGATAAAAATATAATCAAGATGTTTACTGATCATGCAAAAAATAACATTTAGTAAAAAATTATCTACAAAATTTAAGATTTCTAGAAAACAAGCAGAAAGTCTTATAAAAAATAAAAAAGTTACACTAAATGGAGATATTGAGACAAGACCTTTTTTGTCAGTAACTGATAAAGATATTTTTAAAATAAAAAAAATAAAATCTAGTAAATTAAATATACTCTTATTTCATAAGCCCAAAGGTTGTATCACTTCGAAGAAAGATGAAAAAGATAGAAAAATTGTTTATGACTTTCTACCTAAAAAATATCACCAGTATCACTATATTGGTAGATTAGATTATAATTCTGAGGGTTTATTATTATTTACAAAAGAAACCTCTTTCAAAAGATATATGGAACTCCCTAAATCTAATATCAAAAGATCTTATCTGGTTAATGTAATAGGGTCATTTGATGAAAATAAAATTAAATCTATGAATAAAAAAATATATGGAAAAGAAATTTATAAAAAACCAAATGTAAACTTAGTACATTCTAATGGTAATAAACATGTATTGAGATTTGATCTTAGTGAGGGTAAAAATAGAGAGATAAGAAATATCTGTACATTATTTAATTTGAAAGTTGAAAAACTTAAAAGAATTTCTTATGGACGTTTTCTATTAAAATCTATCACGTACGGAAATTATAAAGAAATGCAAGTTGATGAGAGTTATAAGCGGTAAATACAAGGGTAGAAAGATTTTAGTAGAGTCTAAAAGTAATTATAGACCAACTTTAGCAAGAGTAAGGGAGGATATATTTAACTTATTGTTACATAATAACAATTTAGACGTGAATCTTAATAATGTGATTTTTTGTGATTTATTTGCAGGCACAGGTTCAATTGGAATAGAAGCTTTATCTAGAGGGGCTAAAAAGGTCATATTTAATGATATTGAAAAAAATCATACCGACAAGATTGAGAGGTTTATAAAAAATACTAATGAAGAAAATTATGAGATATTAAATATAGATCCATATAATCAAGAAATAGATTTTTTAAATTATTGCCAAATAATTTATATAGATCCTCCTTATAATCACAGCTTTGAATTAATAAAAAATAAAATTTTAGATAAGATCAACTCTAATATCCTTATTGTATTTGAAAATAATAACTTAATTGAATTAGATAATCTTATTTTAAAAAAACAATATAAAAATAAAAACCTATTTTTTTTTAGAACTTAATCTACTTTAAAATAATTAATAAACTTGATAAAAAACTTTTTAAAGTAACTAAATTCTCCAAAAACTAAAGCTATAACAATCAGTACAAATTGATAGATAGGAAAAATTAATATTAGTCTTATTGCCCAATAGAAAAACTTATTAGAAATAAAATTTTCTATTGAAACCAGTTTAAGTAATGGATCAGATAAAATAACTGAAAGAGAACCTGCTAATCCAAAAATTATAAATATTTTTAATAAATGTAATTTAGAATTAGCACCAAAAAAAATTATTAAATTATTTATCAATTTATGCTTTTGTATTTTTCTTAAGAATTTCAACAGCTGGTTGATCTAAAAAATTAATTTTCTCAAATTTTGATCTTAAATAAATGTCAAAGATTAGATAAAACAATAAATAGCAATAGCTTTTGAAATCATCATCTATTGAAATTTGTGTTACTAAAAATTTTTTTTGTTGGAGAGTTTTTATAGCGCCACTTTCTAGGATGCTCATTAAATTATAACCCTTGATTAGACTAGCATTAGAATTTATTGATTTATTATTATTTTTAATTTTAAAAAAATTAAAATGTTTATCATATGGGCCATCAATGTAGAGTTGAAATTGACTATGTTGATCTATAGATCCATAAGACGAAATATAGTTTTTAGCATTCTTATTTTTACCTAAACTCTCAGCAAAAATTTGCCTATACCACTCATTAACTGCATTAATTTTATCGTGATAACTTAGGCCAACAAGAATGTTTAGATCAAATTTTTTTTCATATGCAATTGAGTACGATGTGTACTTTGATAAATCTCTATGGTTTTTCTCAAATAATTTTTTAGCTACTATAAACGATTTTATTATTTTAGGTAATGAATAACCTATTGATATTAAAGGGAGAAGTGAAGTTATTGAAAATATACTAAATCTTCCACCTATGTTTGGGTCATGATCAAAACATAGAATATTATTTTTTTTTGCAAATATTCTCATGTAATTATTTTTATCCTCAGTAATAAAAATAAAGTCCCTTACATGCTTTGAAATTTTTTTTTGTTTAAAAACTTTAATAATTAAATTAAGAAAATATTTTGTTTCAATTGTGTTACCCGATTTCGAAATAAATATAAATTTATCATTTTTATTTATATTTAAATCTAATAGTGCATTTTTAATTATAACAGGTGATGGGTTATCATAAATAAAAAGATTTTTACTAAGGCTATAAGGATCGAGAAACTGAGCAAGTAATTTAGTACTTAATGACGATCCACCCATACCAAATACATGAGTTCTAAATTTTTTTTTTTTAAATATACTTAGATCATATTTATCAAAATAACTTCTCTGTGTAATTGGATTAAACATATCTAATGAAAAGAATTCATTAATGGAATAATTAATATTTTTTCGTTTAACTGATGTTAAATTTTTAGAATTGTTTTTGATTTTCATGATATTTGAGTCTCTATAATGATAATTTAGCTTTTACTTTTTTTTACCTTTGAAAAGACGTTGAAAAAAATTGCCTTCTGGTTCAATGTCACTCTCATCCGTTTCAAACTGGTTTCCGGAGTCAATTTCATCAATTATACTTGGATTTGCCTCATTGGCTTGTGTCTGATTAAGAATTGATTCTATTACTGGATTATTTGAAGTTTCATAACTAGATAAATTCTCATCTGAGCTATTTGGTAGTGGTAAATCATTTGTTGGAGGTATAATAAGCTCTTTGTTGTATCCTACACCAACTTCGTTTCTTATTTCTCTTTGACAAGATATTAGGAAGACTAATAAAACTAAAAAAATACTCTTCATAATTTTTTATTTAAAAATAAAATATTTATCATCAATACTACAAATCCCACAGTAATACAGCTATCAGCAATATTAAATGCTGGCCAGTGATATTTACCTATATATATGTCAATAAAGTCAATAACAAAACCCCTAAAAATCCTATCTATAAAGTTGCCTAATGCTCCAGCTAGAATTAAAGTTAAAGTTAATTGAAAAATCTTATCTTGTGTTTTTATAAGTAAATATAAAAAATATATGATAATTGCTAAAATCACTAATGAAACTAAAATTTGATTTAGAGATGGGTTATTCAATAATCCAAAGGCAAAACCATAATTCACAACGAATGTTAAATTCATAATAGGTAGCAAAACTACTGAGTCATAAAGATTAAAAAAATTGATAACTAATGTCTTAGTAACCTGATCTAAAATAACAAGTGTTAGAAACAAAAAAAATAAATTTAAATTAAATTTATTGTTGAAAAGAGTTCCAAACATCTTCACATCGATTACATAAATTATTTTTATTAGAGGATACCTCTTCTAGAACAGTCCAACATCTTTCACATTTTTTTCCATCAGCTAATTTTATATCTACATAAATATCTTCATCATCAAAGTTTATTGAGTCCTCTGACTTGTTTGAAATATCTTGTATTTCAATATTACTAACAATACACATCTCTGCCAAATCTAAATCTTGAATAGTTTTGATTGTATTTTGAGGTAAAAATAAAATTACTTTTGCTTGAAGGCTGGAGCCGATTAATTTTTCATTTCTTTTTAGCTCCAAGGCTGAAGTTACACTTTTTCTGACTCTTTTAAGCTCATCAAAGACTTTTTCTAAAGAGGTATCTTTATAGGTGAATTCCTCTTCTTTAATATTTTGCAGTAAGATACTCTCTTTATCGCCATAATTTCTGGAATTCCATGCTTCCTCACACGTAAATGAAACAATGGGGGAGAGCCATTTTGTTAAAAACTCAAATATAATATGCAGGCATGTTGAGGTTGATCTTCTTTTTAAACTTTTTATATCATCGCAATATAAAGAGTCTTTTCTAATATCAAAATAAAATGCAGATAATTCGAGTGTACAGAAATTCAATAAAACTGTGTAGATACCATGATAATCGTGTTTTGATACTAAATCTTTGAGAGTATGATTTAGGTTTGATATTCTTGTTAAAAGATACCTTTCTAATTCGGGCATTTGTTCTGGTTTTATTAAATCTTGATTATTGAAGTTATTAAGATTTCCTAGAAGAAATCTTAGTGTATTTCTAATTTTTCTGTATGAGTCTATTTGATAACTAATAATTTGATTATCAATCTTTAAATCCTCAGAATAATCTGAAGCAACAACCCAAATCCTTAAAATATCTGCGCCATATTGATTGATTATCTCATCGGGAGAAATTACATTCCCGATGGACTTAGACATCTTTCTACCTTTACCATCTACGACAAAGCCATGAGATAAAATACTCTCAAAAGGTGCCCTATCTCTTGTTCCGCAAGACTCAAGCAATGATGAGTGAAACCAGCCTCTGTGTTGATCTGAGCCTTCAAGATACATGGATGCTGGCCAATGAAGATCCTCTCTCGCCTCTAGTACATAAGAGTGAGTTGAACCACTATCAAACCAAACTTCCACAACATCATTTACCTGTTCAAATTCATTAGGGTCATACTCAGGAGATAAAAATCTTGAGGCATCGGAATTAAACCAAGCATCACCGCCCTCCTCTTCATAAATCTTTGCAATTTTTTCAATGACAATTTGATCGCGCAAAGGTTCTCCTGTTTTTTTATTCACAAATATTGGTAAAGGCACACCCCAAACTCTCTGTCTTGATACGCACCAATCTGGACGATCTTGAATCATACTTCTTAATCTTTTTTGTCCTTGTTTAGGGAAAAAATCAGTCTCATCAATGGCCTTAAGTGCTTTTATTCTTAAGTCATTAGTCTCCATTGAAATAAACCACTGCGAGGTATTTTTATAAACTAAAGGAGCTTTTGATCTCCAGGAATGAGGATAGCTATGAACTAATATTCCCTGAGATATTAGATTATTATTTTTTTTAATTTCATCACAAACATTTTGATCAACTTTAAATATGTGTTGACCCTTAAATACAGGAATATGATCATAATATATTCCACTTTCATTTATTGTCATGGGTAATTCTAAATCATATTTTTCTCCCAAAATAAAATCATCCATTCCATGGACTGGGCAAATATGTACTATGCCCGTGCCTTGTTCGGTAGTTACAAAATCCCCATGGAGAACTGGAACTTCAATATCATAACCAGAGTCATATAATGTGTGTTTACACAAAGTATTTGTTAGATCATGGCCTTTGATAGAAAAATTAAATGTAAAATTCTCAATTTTATTTTCTTTAATAAATGTTTCAACTAATTCACCAGCAATAATTATATTTTTATTTTTGTTTTCATTTTTAAAACTTAAAGATTTGTATTCAATTTCATTATGAATAGCTAAGGCTCTGTTGCCTGGTATTGTCCATGGAGTAGTTGTCCAAATAACAATTGAGTGACCTTTTAATTTATCGTTATCGGTTTTTGAGATTGGAAAACATGCATATATTGTGGTTGATTTATGATCATGATACTCAACTTCTGCATCTGCAAGAGCTGTTTTTTCAACTACGGACCATAAAACTGGTCTGTGTCCTTTATAAATTCCACCATTTTCAAGAAACTTTCCTAATTCTCTTACTATTTGGGCCTCCGCACGAAAATGCATAGTTGTGTAGGGATTATCCCAATCACCAATCACTCCCAATCTTTGAAATTCTTTTTTTTGAATAGATATCCACTTACTTGCAAAGTCTCTGCATTGTTTTCTAAATTCAATAACAGGAACGTCATCTTTGTTTTTTTTTTTAGCTCTGTATTCCTCCTCAATTTTCCATTCGATAGGCAGTCCATGACAATCCCATCCAGGAACATAAATAGAATTTTTATTAAGAAGTTGTTGATATTTTACAATTATATCTTTTAAGACTTTATTGAGTGCATGGCCCATGTGTAGATGTCCATTTGCATAAGGTGGCCCATCATGAAGAATAAATTTCTCTTTAGAGGCAGATTGTTCTCTTAATTTTCGATAAATATCATTTTTGATCCAATTATTGAGGATATCTGGCTCTTTCTTGGGCAAATCAGCTTTCATAGAAAATTCAGTCTTTGGTAAGGTAATAGAGTCTTTAATTTCCATATTTTAATATTTTCTTAGCTTCAACGATATCTATGTTAATTTGATTTAGTAATTCTTTTATATCATTAAATTTTTTCTCTTGTCGAATTTGTTTATGAAATAATATTTCTATATCTTTATCATAAATATCGTTATCAAAATCAAATAAATAAGCTTCAACAATTGGTTTATTTTTATTAAAGGTCGGTCTAATACCAAAATTAACAATACCAAAATGAGTATTTCCCTCAATTATAGTTTCAACTGCGTAGACTCCATATGGAATAGTAATTGTATTTAATGGGTACTCAAAATTAGCAGTAGGAATGCCTATTGTGCGACCTCTCTGATCTCCTTTTATAACTTTACCAGCAACGCTGAAATTTCTATCTAAATCCTTATTAGCTAATTCGAATTTACCAGATTTAAGATTTTCTCTAATTGCGCTCGAGGATATTTTGTTACTATTGTGATCATTAAGAATTAAACTAATTTCATCTAATTCAATTTTATTTTTTTCACAAAATATTTTAAGTGTATCTATATTTCCTTTTCTTTGGTTACCGTATTGGAAGTCTTTACCTATTAGTATTTTCTTAGAATTAAGTTTTTCTAATAAAATTTTGTCCTCAAACTCATTGTGACTCAATTGTGTAAATATATAATTAAAGTGTAAATCAATTAAATAGTCTAAACCTAAGTCTTTTAGGATCTCTTTTTTTTTTGATTGGGAATTAATCATAAAATTTTTTTGTTTATTAAAATAAATTTTTGGGTGAGGTGTGAATGATAAAATTGCAGATTTTAAGTTAGATTTTTTAGTTTGCTCTATTAAATTCTTAATTATTTCTCTATGACCCTTGTGAATTCCATCAAAATTACCTATTGTTAAACATAATTTTTCGTCAATATTAATTTGATCAAAACTATTACTTAAGTATTTCATAATGAGTATTAAATAGAATGATATTTACTCTTGTAGTATATGAGAGGTTTTTTGGTATTCAATTTCATATAGTTTGTAATTAAACAAATAATTATAGTGTGATCTCCAGATTTAATTTTTTTTTCAACTTTAGCCTCAATTAAACCTAAGGACTCAGGGAAGTAAGGGACTTTATTTCTTGAAATATTATATTTTGTATCCTTCCATCTATTTTCCAACGATCCTGCAAATTTATTAGATAATTTAAGTTGAGATTTAGCTAAAAAATTAACATTTAAAGGACTGTTTAATTTAAAAGTTTTTAAATTTAAGTTCTCATTTCCAATACAAAATAAAAATTTTGGAGGTTTTAGAGATAGACTTGAGAAAGAATTTACTGTGCATCCAAAAAATTGTTTTTTATTTTTACCATTAGTTACAATTGTAATACCCGTAGAAAAAAGTGAGAAAACTGATGTTAAATTTTTCATTTTTTATTATTAGTGGTAGCGCTGGAGAGACTCGAACTCTCACGAAGTTGCCCTCACCGGATTTTGAATCCGGCGCGTCTACCATTCCGCCACAACGCCTTAAAATAATCTTATTTACTTATATTATTAAGTTAAATTAGGCAAATTGATAACTAATTGTGTATTTATTTAAATTTAAGAATAATATCTCGATACTTTGGAATACATTTATTTTATGGCGCCTATACTAACTTTCGCAATGACCGCAGCCATTACTCCAGGACCTAATAACATAATTCTTTCTACTAATGCTGTGAATTATGGTTTTAAAGAAACAATACCCTTGATATTGGGAGTCTTTTTTGGATTTTTGTCAGTTTTAAGTCTTTGTTTGTTGGGTATAGGGGAGGTTTATGAGAGTTTTCCTAATTTTAAGATCTTCATAAAAATAGTCGCAACAATCTTCTTAACTTATCTTGCCTATAAAATTTTTAATTCAAGTGAATTTTCAGATAATAATAATAAAAAAAGATTTACCTTCAGAGATATCTATTTTTTTCAGTTAATTAATCCCAAAGCTGTATCAGTCTCCATGTCGAGCTCTGCAATATTTATTCAAAACCAATTCTCATATTTAGAGGAGTTTGTTTTAATATTTATATGTTTTACAATTTCAACATCTACAAGTGCTATAGTTTGGGCAGCGATTGGTCACTCATTTCGAAAATATCTTAATGATAAAAGAAAAATAATTTTTTTTAATAGGATTATGGCTGTGTTATTATTAGGTTGTATATTTTTTATAATTTTATGAAAATAAACTTATATAAATTAATTTTCTTTTTAATAATCAGTTTCTTACTACTTACCCCTATTGCCTTAGTTATATCAAATGGACTAGGTGCAGTTTTTTTAACAAAAGATCTTTATATAAATAGATATTTGATTGGATCTACAAAACTTGTATTAATGGTAAGTATTTTTGTAACTGTAATAAGTGTTCCATTAGCATGGGTCATTACTATGACTGAATTTTGGGGACGAAAAATTTTACAGATACTAGCTATATTGCCATTAGCTGTTCCAGCTTATATCTCAGCATATACATATGCTGAAATTTTAGAACCAGGGGGGTTTATTTCATTAAAATTTTTATTCTATGATGGTTACTCAATAAGAAATAGTTTAATAGCTTCTCTAATTATATCTTTATCTTTTTTTCCTTATGTTTATATCTTAACCAGAATTGCAATTATAAATTTTTCAACAAGGTATATCGAAGCTGCAAAGACTCTTGGAAAAAACCCATATCAATGTTTCTTTAAAATTGGTTTGCCTATGGCCTTACCTGGAATAGCTGCAGGTTTAGCGTTGGTTTTAATGGAAACTGTAAATGATTTTGGAGTTGCAGATTTTTTTGGCTTACAAACTCTTTCAGTTGGAGTTTTTCATTATATCGCAATTTTAAATGACTTACCTTTAGCTTTTCTTTTGGCCTTAATCATTATTTTACTAATGGGTTTATTGTATTTTTTTGAACAGAAAATAAGAGGAAAAAGAAAGTTTCATAATAATAGTTATGAAAATGTTCAGTGGTCAAAATATAAGCTGGGAAAATTCATGGGAATATTTGTATTGATCAGTGGTTTTTTACCAATTTTATTTGGCTTTGTTTGCCCACTCATTTTTGTCATTTATACATTTTTTAATAATATGAATTTTATTGATTTTAATAACTATTTTTCCTCTTTATATAATTCAATCTTATTAGGAATTATTGCTGGATTTGGATGTGCAATAATATCGATTTTCATTAGTTATTATTCAAGATTCACAAATAACAATTTTATTTTATACTATAAAAAAATAGTAAACATTGGGTATGCAATACCTGGTGTTGTTATAGCCTTAGGAGTCCTTTTCTTTTTATTCTACTTTGATCGCTTGACAGCTCTTTCACTATCTACGACATTACTGGGCTTGTCTTTAGCTTTAACAATTAGACTAATTGCTCTATCAAATAATTCTTTAGACTCTGGAATGGAAAAGATTGGTAAATCAATTGATGATGCATCAAGATTAATTGGAAGAAAATCATCAACAACATATTTTCGAATTATATTACCTCAGGTAAAGTTAAGTATTTTGGCAGGATTTTTTTTAGTTTTTGTTGATACAGTAAAAGAGTTACCTATTACTCTGTTACTAAGACCTTTTAACTTCGATACACTTGCGACAAGCCTATATGAGTATTCATCAAATGAAATGTTTGAGTATGGCAGCTTACATGCGTTAACAATTATTTGCTTTCTATCCTTCGTAATTTTTTTGTTTGATAATGTATTAGAAAAAAGAATGTTATTAAAAACGAAAAAATAGTTATCTAAATTTTTTCATTAGCTTTAGTGTTTCATCACTAACGTGGTGTTCTATGCCTTCGCTATCATTTTCTGCAGTCTTTCTAGAAACACCTAACTTAATTAAAAAATTATAAACAATCTCATGTTTTTCTTTCGACTGAGTTGCTAATTTTTCTCCCTCCTCTGTTAAAAATATTGATCGGTAAGGTTCAGATTTTGCTAATTTAAAGTTTATTAAACGTTTTAAATTTTTATTAACAGTGGCTTGCGATACACCAAAATGTTGAGCAAGATCAGCGTTTTTAACATCGCCTTTATTTTGTAAAATCTCTTGAATAGCTTCAACATAATCTTCGAGTATTTCATTTTTATTTTGACTTCTAATATTTGAAAATTGGTATGGCTCACTAGATCTAGTGTTTTTCATAGCTCAATAAATCTATTTGTATAATTATAAAATGTAAAGATTTGTTTGACTAATTTTTAGTTATATCTATATTGTTTAGCCAAGGCTAAATATAATGGCAGAATTAGTAATACAATTAAGTAGAAAATTTCAATATTTACGATTTTCTAAAATACTTCTTTTTACATGCATTCTGCTTCTTCTATTTTTTGAAGAAACTAGAGACATTTTAATTTCTTCCTCAAGTGATGCCTACATTGCAGTATCTAGCTTTGTGGGAGTAACCCTTCTTTTATTTGTTATTCTTGAAAAGAAAAACTTTAATTTACAAAAACTTATTTTACAAAATAAAAAGTTTGAAGTTCCTATCTGCTCTTTATTAGGTGTAATACCTGGGTGTGGTGGTGCAATTATGGTAATGAGTTTATTTACTCGAAGAGTAGTATCTTTTGGAGGTGTTCTTGCTGCACTAATAAGTACGATGGGTGATGCTGCTTTTCTTCTTATAGCAACAAAACCTCAAGCTGCTTTGATCATACTCCCAGTAACTTTTATAGTTGGTATGATTTCAGGTTACATAGCACAGCCTTTTACAAAAAATTTTCTACAAAATAAAATTAATAAAAATTTAAATTCAACACATCTACCTAAAAATAAAACATCTAATAAGTTTTATAATATTTGGTTTTTATTTTTAGCTCCTGGATTTGCCCTTGGGATGTTAAATGCTTTTAATATTGACTTAAGTTTTAATTTTCTTGGGGTTAATTTTATTGAAATGGTGGCATTTATTTTAGCTATATACTGTGTCTTATTATGGGTTTTAAATCCTTTAACAGATATTCAAATGGCTTCAATTCATGAAAACTCTTATAGAAAAGTTGTAGACACAACTTGTTTTGTAACAGTTTGGGTAATTATTTCTTTTGTTATTTACGAATTAATTGATTTGTCGACTAATGGTTTAATATTTGAGTCTTTAATATTATTTGGACCTTTTGTACCACTGCTAGCTATATTAATTGGTTTTATTCCTGGATGTGGACCTCAAATTATGATCACATCCATGTATGTGAGTGGACAAATTCCTATGTCAGCTCAAATAGGCAATTCTATTTCAAATGATGGAGATGCTCTTTTCCCTGCTATAGCAATTTCAGCGAGGGCCGCAATAGTAGCTACCCTTTATAGTGCTATACCTGCTATTATAATTGCTTATCTTTGGTATTACCTTATAGGTTAAATCTATTAATTATTTTTAAATACGATATGTTTTGGAAGAACTTACATATATATGTAAAAAAAAAATCTAAATCAAAATACTCACAATATTTTTTATCGATAGTTGCTTTCATAGAAAGTATTTTTTTTCCAATACCTCCAGATTTGATATTGATACCAATTGTTTATTTCAATCCAAATAAATTTTTAGTAACTGCTTTGAATTGCACAATCTTTTCTGTAATTGGGGGAGCTTTTGGATACTTTATAGGGTACTTCATTTTTGACGTTGTCCAATCTTATTTTGACATTAGCAAACAAAATGAATTTATTAATTTTTATAATGATTGGGGTATTTTCGCAGTTTTTCTTGGGGGGTTTACTCCAATACCATATAAAATTATTGCTTTAACAAGTGGTTACTCTCAGTTTAATTTTATCTATTTTATATTTCTTTCATTGCTATCTAGAGGTTTGAGATTTTTTATTATTGCTTTTATAATTAAGCAGTTTGGCGATATAGGAATGCAAATTTTAAAAAAAAATAAATTATTAATTTTTGTTCTAATTCCTGTTGCAATTTTCTTTTTAATTTATTTATTATTTTACCATGATTAAAGAAACTCATATTTTAAGTATTGTTTTTTTATTTTCACTTATAGCCATGTCTTTTGCGTTTATATTGCAATATGCTTATGGTTATAACCCTTGTAAACTGTGTGTATACCAGAGAATTCCGTACTACTTAATTTTAGTTTTGGGAATATTCTATTTTTTCATCAAAAAATATTTCAAATTTGTTTATTTATCTTTAATAGTTTTGATAATTTTTGAATTGGCAATATCTGGTTATCACTCTTTAACTACATTTGGTATTATTGAATATACTGGATGTGAAGCCGCTTCACTCCCCACAGATATTAATGAATTAAAAAAGGAGTTAATGTCTAACTCTTTAATAACTACTTGTTCGGATGCCAATTTGCCCTACTTTGGTATTCCTTTATCAGTTTATAACTTCTTGTTTTCAATAACTTTTCTGATATTAATTATTTTCAATGCCTACAAAAAAGAAAAATAAAACTCTTAATAAAGAGGACAAAAAATTAATCGAAGAAATTATAAGAGTTGATCATGCAGGTGAACATGGTGCTACACAAATTTACCGCGGCCAATTAGCTGTCTTTAAAGAAAATACAGAGTTTGGTAAAGAAATCAAAGAAATGGCTGATCAAGAGGAGATTCATAAAGCAACTTTTGATGAATATATTGTTAAAGAAAACGTAAAACCTACTGCCTTATTTCCTTTTTGGAATTTAGCGGGCTATGCACTTGGATTAGGTACTGCTTTAATGGGGAAAAAAGCAGCGATGGCATGCACAGTTGCCGTTGAAGAGGTTATTGGTCAACATTATGATGAGCAAGCAAAGGAACTCTCTCAAAGAAAAATAAAACCAGATTTATTGAAGACTGTCAAAAAGTTCAGAGAAGATGAGCTGGAACATCATGATACTGGTGTTGAACACCAAGCAGAAATGACAACAGGATATGTCCTTTTATCGAAAACTATCAAACAACTGTGTTATACAGCTATCAAAATTACTAAGAAATATTAATCTTTTTCTAAAACGCTATCCCAATATAAATAATCTCTCCAACTTGAATGAAGATAATCTGACGGAAAGTTTTTACTCTTTAATCTAAGAGAATATTGAGAGGGTTCTTTTGGTTTTCTCAGTAACTTAAAACCCACTTGAGTTAAGCTTCTACTCCCTTTAGTCCAATTACATTTTGAACATGCAGTGACAACATTTTCCCAATTTGTTAATCCCCCTTTTGATCGAGGAATTAAATGATCAAAAGTAAGCTCTCTAGTTGAGAATTTGTCATTACAATACTGACAGGTAAAATCATCTCTCAAGAAAACATTGAATCTTGTAAAAGCAGGTTTGTGACTATGCGGTATATAATCTTTAAGAGCGATAATACTTGGTAACTTTATTTCAAATGAGGGAGATGATACTTTTTGATCATATTCTTCAACTATATTTACTCTTTCAAGAAAAACAGCTTTTACAGTATCTTTCCAGCTCCAAATAGATAAGGGAAAATAACTAAGAGGTCGATAATCTGCATTTAAAACTAAAGAGGGACAATGATTCGAGCTAATCATCTTTTAATAATATCATATTCAATTAAAGGTTTGGTTAAAATTTTATTAAATCCAATGCTTGTAAAATTTATTAATTTCATCAAGGGCGATAGGGCTAATTGAATGAGCACAGTTATCATCTAAAATTATTTTACATGAGATTTTTTTTAATTCCAAAAACGAATTTGTCTCAACTGCTCGATTATATGGTACCACATCATCCAACTTTCCATGGAAAATTAAAAATTTTGATTTTACATCAGGTATTTTTAGATCGTTTAAGATCTCTTTTGGCAGGGAACCAGATAATGAGATAATACTATGAAAATTAAAATTTTTTTGTAAAGCATAATATGTTGCTAACATAGAACCCTGAGAAAAACCAATTAAAGAAATTTGTGATGAGTCAACTGCATGTTCAATAATTATTTTCTCTAAAATTAAGTCGAGATGAGAAAAAGCAGATTTTAAACCTATCTTTAGTTCTTCTATAGATCTCTCTTTTAAAGGAAACCACTGATAACCAAAATAATTGAATTCACAGGGTTCTGGTGCATTAGGAGAGATAAACTCTGTAGTCTCTTTATTCAATAAAATATAATCTTTTAACGATATTAGGTCATTTCCATTAGACCCATAACCGTGCAAAAATAATACAATTTTCTTCATATTAATCTCTAAAATTTAATAATTAGACATTTATAGATAATTTGATAACTATTTACCATGTTTTCATCATCAGTATTACCTTTTGTCTTAGTTGTATCCATGGTTTTAGCCTTACTCATGGTGGTAATAGGTGTAATAGCTATGGCCAAAAATGGAAATTTTAATAAAAAACATAGTAACAAGCTTATGAGAATGAGAGTATTGTTTCAAGGTATAGCTGTTTTAGTATTCGCTGCGATAATATATTTATCAAGATAATTAAAAAATTTTTAAAATCATGAATAAGAAAAGTAAAATATTATCAACCACAATTAATAAAAATACCTCGACGTTAATGGATGATTTTAATAGTTCAATTGATATTGATAAAAGATTAATCGAAGAGGATATTGCTGTAACAAGTGCGCATGTTAAAGCTCTGACAAAACTGAAAATAATTTCAAAAAAAGAAGCACTTACTATTCAAAAAGGTCTCATTTCAATATTGAATGATCATAAAAAAAGTAAATTAAAATTTTCAAAAAAAAATGAAGATATTCATATGAATGTGGAGTCTTTTCTTTATGAAAGAATTGGTGAGGTAGCAAATAAAATACACACTGGAAGGTCTCGTAACGATCAAGTAGCAACTGATACTAGATTATGGACAATTAAAGCTTCTAAAAATTTAAAAGATGAAATTAAAAAATTGATGAGATCTATATTAGATCAAGCTCAAATAAATAAAAAAACAATTATTCCAGGATTTACACATTTGCAAGTAGCACAGCCTATATCTTTAGCCCATCACTTAATTGCATATTTAGAGATGTTCAAAAGAGATTTAGATTATTTTGATTTTTGTAGAGAAAAAACAGACGAAAATGTTTTAGGTAGTGCTGCTCTAGCTGGTAGTAATTATAATTTGGACTTAAATCTACTTAATAAAAATTTAAATTTTACAAAATCAAAAAATAATTCAATGGATGGTGTCAGTGATCGAGATTTTTGTATGTATTTTCTTCATGCAAGTTCTTTGACTGCAACGCATTTAAGTAAATTATCTTCAGAACTGGTTATCTGGTCTAGTAACTTTATGAAATTATTTAATATTAGTAATCAATACTCAACAGGTAGTTCGATTATGCCTCAAAAAAGAAATCCAGACTCTTTGGAACTAGTAAGAGCCAAAACAAATTCAATTAGAATTAAATCTTTAGAGTTCTCTAATATTATATCAAATCTCCCCTTAACTTATTTTAAAGATTTTCAAGAGGATAAAAGAATCATATTTGATTGTTTTGATGAATTGCTAAGTTGTCTCCAAGTTATGCAAAATGTCATCAAGAAATCTAAGTTTGAACAATCAGTTGGAAGAGACATAAATAATAATTATTATGCTACTGCTACCGATCTAGCTGATTATCTTGTAATAGAAAAAAAAATACCATTTAGAGACTCCTATAAGATAATCGCCGACATAGTAAGCTATGCTCAGAAAAATAATAAAAACCTGTCAGAAATAAAAATTGATGAATATCAAAAATTTCAAAAAGTAATTGATAAAAATATTTATAAATACGTTGATGTAGATAAGAGTCTTTCAAGAAAAAAAACATCCATGAGCACTAATCCAAAAGAAGTTTCTAGAATGATTAAAAAATATTTAAAATTTCTAAAAGTATAATGATTAAGTTTTTATCAATAATTCTATTATCTTTGTTTATTTATAGTTGTGGTAATCAAAAACCAAATAAATTACCCGAAGGTGTTGTAGATAAGTCACAGTATCCATTTCCACCTAGTGAGGAGTATGAATACCCTGAGAGCGAATGATGATAGATAAAATTTTAAAAGAGTGCTCAAGTCCTTTTTATCTTTATAATGAAGAGAGAATTAAAGATAAAATTAGTTTTCTTAATAATTTAGACTTACAATTCCAAAGAAAGTTTAATTTTGCAGTAAAAGCGAATCCAAATCTTGCAATCTTAAACCTAATTCACCGATGTGGCTTTGGTGCAGAAGTCGTATCTGCAGGAGAACTTTTTAAGTCCTTGAAAGCTGGGTTCGAACCTTCAGATATCATATTTGATGGACCAGGAAAGACTGAATTTGATTTAAAGTATGCTATTACTCAAAAAATTAATTCAATCAATGTTGAAAATGTAGAAGAGATTAAATTCATAAACGATTACTCTTTAACTAAAGGATTAAGGACAAATATAGGTATTAGAATCAACCCTAATATAGATGGATCTACAATGGATAAAATTACCACTGGCTTATCGGGTGGCAAATTTGGTATTTCAATTGATCAAATTGACTTTGACGCAATTTCAAATTTTAAAGGAATAAATTTAAAAACGCTTTCTGTACATATTGGAAGTCAAATTACTGATTATCAAAAGTTACTAGGTTCATATGAAAATTTAATAAAAATTGCAGATGAACAAAATCTTAAAAATAATATAAATATTGATACATTAGATTTTGGAGGTGGTTTCGCTGTTCTTGATCACTCCAATAAAAAAATCAACTTTGAAAGTTGGAAAGATAATTGTAATAAAATACTCGAAGGCAAAAATTTTAATATTATTTTTGAACCTGGTCGATTTATAGTTGCAGATAGCTGTGAACTTATAAGTAAAGTTTTATATATAAAAGAAAGTGGTGAAAAAAAAATTGCCATTGTTGATTGCTCTTTTTCTGAATATATTCGCCCAGCTTTGTATGATATCAAACCGCCAATAAAAGTTGCAAATAGTTCAAAAAAAACTGGTATCTATGATATTGCAGGTGGAATTTGTGAATCTACAGATTATTTTGTGAAAGATATTGAATTACCAGAGATCAAAGTTGGAGATAACATAATATTTATGAATGTAGGTGCCTATGGATCCTCCATGTCTTCAACTTATAATAGTCGTCCTCGACCTCTAGAAGTATTATATAACAATGATGAATATCGAGTAATAAGATCTCGTGACACCTTAGAGGACCTATGTAAAAATGAGATCATGTAATGATAATTCTTCTAAAGCGTTTAAATTTTATAATCGCTCTAATTTTATTATTTTTAGCTCTTGGTATAATCAAATTTAAAAATAATTTATCCCATGAGCAGATAAATAATTTTAATGTTGATGCAATCGTTGTTTTAACTGGTGGCAAAGGTGAGAGAATAATTGAGGGTTACAATCAAATTAAAAACTCTAAACAGGAAAAACTATTTATTTCAGGTGTAGATACTACTTTTAATTCGGAAGTTGTATTAGTTAATATTCTTAATTTTGATCAAAATATAGTTGAAAGAAGTATTGATGTTGGTTATTTATCAAAAAATACATATGAAAATGCATTAGAGACTAGATACTGGGCATTAGAGAATAAAGTAAAATCTGTGTTGTTAATTACTTCAGATTTACATATGCAACGGGCTGAATTTTTATTTAACCAATTATCAGGTTTAAAAATTATACCCTTTGCAGTCAGTAATAAAGATTCTGTTATTCCATTTGAAAAGTTGGTAGAGGAGTATATTAAATTAATCGTCTCAAAATTAGTTTTTATAAAAAAATATGAAATTTAGTTTTTTAATTACATTTTATTTAACCTCAGCAGTTGTATTAATATTTTCTCTAATTGGTCTCCCTTTTAAATATTTCAAGTTTAGATTTTTTGTACTTTTATTTACAAGAAGTATGACTTCAGTTTTAAAATTATTTAAAATAAATATAGAAGTAATTAATGAAGAATTTGCGCACAAAAAAGGATGTCTATATGCAAGTAAACATCAATCAGTATTTGAAACGATATACTTTAATGAACTTTTTTATAATCCCGCATATATTTTAAAAAAAGAATTATTGAATATTCCTTTGTTTGGGACATATCTAAAAAAATTAGGGATGATAGCTATTGATAGAGCACAGGGAATACAAAGTCTTCGTCATGTAAATCAGCAAACAGCTGAGTATTTAGATCATAGACCTGTAATAATATTTCCTGAAGGAACAAGAACGACCTTCAAAGATCAACCAGATCTTAAGCCTGGCATCTACTCTATGTATAAATCATTAAACAAACCAGTAATTCCTATATCTTTAAATTCTGGAAAATACTGGCCAAAAAATAACAAGCTTAGCAAAGGGACAATAACGGTTGAGTTTAAGGAACCTATTCCTCCGGGATTGAGTAAGGAGGATTTTTTAAAAAAGCTTAAATTTGAGATTAATAGCCTCAATCATTAGGAATAAATTTTCCTGCCTGACGTGCCTTGATAATTTTATCTCTTACGTTTTTAGTCTTTTTCAATTTTGTTAATAAATTATAAGAATTTCCTTTATTTAGGTTTCTAGAAAATTCTTTTAACTCACTTATAAAATTATTTGTTAATTTTTGAATTTGAGAACTATTAGCTAAAAATATATCTCTCCACATCTCTGGATCACTACCTGCAACTCTGGTAAAATCTCTAAATCCTCCAGCAGAAAATTTAACTAATTTTGAATTAAGAGATGTATCCTTTTTCATTGCAGTCAAAACTAATGAATAAGAGATTAAATGAGGCAAATGTGAAGTTAAACTCAATACTTTGTCGTGTTCTTTTGAAGACATTATTTCAGTTTTCATATTTAGTGATCTCCAAAACTTAATAACTTTATTAATATGTGTTTTTGAAGATTTTTTTAATGGACAAATAATATTATATCTATTCGTAAATAATCCATCAAATCCATTTTCCAAGCCAGCTTTTTCTATACCAGCTATTGGGTGTGATGGAATAAAATTAAATTGATATTTTTTTTGTATGTATATCTTTTCAATATTTACCTTTGTAGATCCTACATCAGTAACAATTGTCTGCCGTAGATCAATATCATTAAGTTTTTTGAAAATTGATTGATATTGGAGCATAGGAGTACAAATAATTATAAAATCAATATTTTGATCTTTAATCTCATTGAGTGATTTAAAAACTTTTACTCTTTTTAATTTTGATTTATTAATTCTAATTTTTAGGCTTGGCGATTTATCAAAAGCAAAAATTTTAATACTTTTATTTTTTTTAATTACAGTTCTTGCTATTGAAGACCCAATCATCCCAAAACCAATAATAAGAATATTTTTAAACATTGAATTTATTTGCAACTAAAATAGCTTTTTTCATATCAGTTTTAGTTCCTATGGTCATTCTTACATAGTTATTTAAACCATATGAGGATAAAGATCTCACTGTAATTTTATTTAAGTGTAAAAAGTCCACAAATTGTTGAGTTATTATTGAATTTTTAAACTTTAAAAGAATAAAATTAGCCTTAGTGTCAATTATTTCAAAAGATTTATTATTTAACTGCTTACAGGTTAAAGTTTTGTTAACAGAATTATTCTTAATTGACTCATTAATCCACTTTTTATTTTTTAAAGATTCTTGAGCGGCGATACAAGAAAGTCTAGATACATTAAATGGCTTTTTGTATTGATATAATTGAGAGATAATTTTTGAGTTAGCATAACCCCAACCTATTCTTAAGCCTCCAAGAGCAAAGATTTTAGAAAAAGACCTTGTTATTATTAAATTTGAGTAATTTTTAACTAATCTCATCCCATCATCATATTTATGATCTTTAATGTATTCACAATATGCTGCATCTAATACAACTAGAGTTGTTTTCTTGATTTTATTTAAAAATTTAATTAATTCATTTTTATAGAAAATAGAACCAGTAGGGTTATTTGGGTTAGCTAAAAAAATAATTTTTGTTTTTTGACTTATTATTTTGTTAAGACTTGCTAATTTAAATTGAAAGTCCTTATCATCAAATAATTTAACTTTGCATTTAAAATTCTTTGCATAAATTGAATACATAGCAAAAGCATACTTTGTAAAGATAACCTCATCGTTTGGTCTGGAAAAAGCTGCATATATCATTTGTAGTACTTCATCTGAACCAGCACCTAATATAATTTGTTTACTATTTATCTTGTAAGATTTAGCAATTTGATTTAGTAAGCTCTCCCCGTCAAGTTCTGGATAAATATTAGAAAATTTAATATTTTGCTTTATTAATGATTTAACAGACTTTGCTGGACCATAATTGTTTTCGTTTGATGAGAGCCTTACATAGCCTTTAAACACCTCGGCTCCACCTTTATATGCATTTTTTGGTTGGTTGTTTTTCATTATTTTTTGTTAATAAATAAACTATATAAAGAAAATATCATCATTTTATATTGAAAATTATTTAGAAAAGCCTTAAATTCCACTTTCACCGATTTGATAGCAGCTTGCGGGTGTAAAACAGCTAAAGCGTATCACCGCAGTTATCAGTCGAACAAGGTTGAAAATGAGAGAAATAACTGCAAATACTGATTATCCAGGTTACTTACTAAAGTGCAATGAAGAGCTATTACTAGACTCTGGAAAAAAAATTAGAGACTTTCAAATCGCATACCAAACATACGGAAAACTTAACAACCAAAAAGATAATGCAATTTTGGTTTGTCATGCATTAACTGGTGACCAATTTCCAGCTGAGGAAAATCCTATTACTAAAAAGAAAGGTTGGTGGGAGTTAATGGTTGGTCCTAATAAACCTATAGACACAAATAAATATTTTGTTATCTGCACAAATGTTCTTGGTGGTTGTGTGGGAACTACAGGTCCCAATGACATAAATCCTAAAACCTCAAAGATATATGGCTTAGATTTTCCAACCATAACTATTCGAGACATGGTGAAGGCACAAAAAATTCTTATTGACGAAATTGGAATATCTAAATTACTTTCTGTAGCTGGTGGATCAATGGGTGCGATGCAAGTACTTCAGTGGGCTGCTACTTATCCTGAGAGTGTTAGGTCAATTATGAGCATTGCAGGTTCCTTAAAACACTCCGCTCAAAATATAGCTTTTGACGAAGCTGGTAGACAATCAATTATGTTAGATCCAAACTGGCAAAATGGAAGATATTTAGAGGGCAATGAAAAACCTGAAAACGGTCTTTCTGTTGCCAGAATGATTGCTCATATTACTTATTTATCTGAAAAAGCTTTTCAAAACAAATTTGGTAGAAACTTACAAGAAAAGAATGACTTGTCTTTTGGCTTTGGAATAGACTTTCAGGTTGAAAGTTATCTTCGTTACCAAGGTAGGTCTTTTGTAGATCGATTTGATGCCAACAGCTATTTGTATATGACAAGAGCTATGGATTATTTTGATGTAAAAAATGAAATAATTGAAAATAAAAATACTATTATTAATAATTCGATCAGATTTCTAGTTTTATCATTTACAAGTGATTGGTTATTTCCAACAAAGGAATCAAGAGAGATCGTATCTCTATTAAATTCAATTGGATCTAATGTAAGTTTTGCTGAGGTTGTCTCTGATAGAGGCCATGATAGTTTTTTACTTGATGAACCTCAATTTTTCAAGGTTGCACAGGGTTTTTTAAAGGGAATAAAATGAGAAAAGACTACGAAATTATCTTAAATTTGATCCCGAAGAATTCTAAAGTATTGGATATTGGTTGTTCTGATGGAGAATTAATTTCTTATCTTGAAAATAAAGGTGTAAGTGCTCAAGGAGTTGAGTTGAATCAGGAAAAAGTTATCAAATGTTTAGAAAAAGGGCTAGATGTTATACATGGAGATATAAATTTAATAGTTGAAGACTTTCCATTTAATCAGTTTGATTACTGTCTTTTAACTCAAACAATTCAAGCAGTTCAAAAACCATACCAATTGTTGAATACTCTAAAGAAGGTAAGTAAGAATATTATTGTGAGCTTTAATAATTCTGCACGGTTAAGCAAAATTTCAAATTTTTTATTATCAGGAAGTTTTGACTCTCTTCTAAAGAAAGCAGATAGTGATCATTGGTATAATACTGATTATATTCACCCGTGTAGTATTAAAGATTTTAAGAAGTTAGCTGTAAATTTAGACCTTAAAATAATTTCAACTTTTGATGTTATTAATCAAAGAAAATTTGAGAATGGCAAAATACCTTCAAACCTATTTTGTAAAGAAGTTTTGTTCCATATTACAGATGAATAGTAAAAGAAATATAATTTTTGTTTATAACGCTAAAGGTGGGAAGTGGAATTATATTCTCGACACAGTTCATAAATATGCTTCTCCGAGCACTTATGAGTGTAATTTGTGTAAAATTACTCATGATTTAAAGATGAAAGATGCATGGAGAAAATTTATTGAAAGTTCTCCACATAGTTTTAAATTTTTACATTTAGAAGAATTAGAACAATATAATCTTTTAAATTATAAAAATGACTTACCTATTTGTGTTGAAGAAAATAGTGGTGAATACAAAATATTAATCAATAAAGAACAAATGAATAAGTATAAAGATGAATTTGAGTTAATTAATATTTTAGAAAAAATATTATAAACCCATTACTCCTAAATAAATTAACCTCATTGATCCTATAACTACAAAAATATTAATGATCATAAAAAAAGAATTGTCTGATAGCTTACTGTTTATCCAGTGTCCTAAAATTACTCCAATAACAGCAATTGGTGAAAAAATAAGATAATTATATAATTTATCAAAATCTAAAATTTCTAAATAAAAATAAGGAACTAATTTAAACAAGTTGATTAAAGCAATAGAGAAAACAACACCTGCAACAAATTGAATTTTTTTGTTATAGATTGACATAAAATAAATATTTAGTGGTAATCCTCCAGAGTGAAGGACAAAACTAGTAAATCCCGCTAATGCACCCCAAAAAGATTTACTCCCATAAAAAGGTATTTTTTTTAGCTTAGTGTCTACAATCAAATAATTAAAAACAACATATAATAATGAGATCGAGCCTATAAAAATACTGATCATTGATAAATTAATAAATTTAAACAAGATTGTACCAGCAATTACCCCCAATAAAGAATAAGGTGCTATTGACCATAAAATTTTATATTCAAAATATTTTCTATTTAAATACAAAGCAATAACATCGCATACTATTAACATTGGCATCAAAATGGCTATTGCTGTTAATGGGCCGTAAGTTATAGATAATAGAGTTACTGAAATTAAAGCCAATCCTCCTCCAGAAAATCCAGATTTTGATATTGCAAACAATAAAATAGAGAATGAGACGATTATATAATAACTAAGATCTAACAAAGATTAATTCTATCTTTTTAAAATTAAATATGAATTATTTTTAAGTTGCTACAAAACTTTTAATTGGTATTTTTTTTTGTTTTTTAGTATTTTTTGCATAGACAATCTTTTTACAAACACAAATCATTAAACCTCCCATATACGGAAAGAAAAAATCACCTATTTTTTCAACTGTTCGATGTGATTTATAATTTAAATAATGGTCCCATGGTGGGAAATGTAGAAATGATTTTCTAAAATCAAGAACTAAAAAGTCTTGTATCAGTGATTTAAATTGTCTAATAGAGTAAGATCTGCCAAATCCAAAAGGATTATTATCATACCTAGTCCATATCCCTGATCTTCTGGGTATAATTGTTAAAAAAAGTCCATTAGGCTTAAGAATTCTCCATATTTCCTCAATACTACTTTGAGGTTTATCAACAAATTCAAGTAAATGTGTAGATATCACTACATCTACTGAACTTGGATCCAAAGGTAAAAAATATTCGTGAATAATCTGATGATCGAAATCATATCTCTCTTTGACATTACCATCTAAAAATTCTGGCTGCATTGCAGATATTTGTAGATCTTTATTTTGTTTATTTAAAAAAGAAAGGTAGGGATTTGTGTATCCGTATCCACAGACAACGCTATCATTGATAGAATTGAAATGGCTGTATAATTGATGACGAATATTTCGTTTAACAAGTGTGCCTAACTTTGATTGGTAAAAACTGTAAATATCTGATGCGTTAATATCCATAGTTGTATTTTAACTAGATTTACTTAACATTCTATTTCTTATGCAAAAACCTAATGTGTATTTATTTCCCCAATTAGACGATAATTATGGATATTTAATTAAGAACCCTCATGAAACTAAAGGGGTACTTGTAGACCCCTCTGATCTTAGTATGTGTTTGAAAATTCTTGAACTGAATGACTGCGTAGCAAGTCATATTTTAATTACCCATCATCATGATGACCATATAGCTGCTGTAGGTGAAATTAAATCAAAATTTAATTCTTTAGTCATAGGATATAGAAATGATTCTAAAATTCCTAAACCAGATAAAGAAGTTTTAGATTATGAGACTTTTGAAATATTAGGGAATGAATATAAAGTTATTCATACTCCCGGTCATACACTTCAACATATAAATTTCTTTATGCCTCAACATAATATTTTATTTTCTGGAGATACTCTTTTTAGCATAGGTTGCGGGAGAATGTTTGAGGGAACACCTGAAGTTTTTTGGGACAGTTTGTGCAAAATCAAACAATTACCAAAGGATACAAAAATATATTGTGGACATGAATATACTTTGGCAAATGTTAATTTTGCTTTAAGCATTGATCCTAATAACAAGGAGCTTCAACAATATTCTAAGTGGGCCTCACATCAAGAAAATGAACTCCGCCCAACAATACCTACAATGCTCTCAGATCAATTACTTTGTAATCCATTTCTAAGGTGCGATGAGGATCAATTTATGAAACTTTATGAGTCTCAAAACGAAATAGAAGTTTTTGCTAAAATGCGCTCTGCAAAGGATAATTTTTAGTAATTTATTTTAATCTTGGTGTTTTAGGTAAATGTGCTAATTTCAGATTAATCATGAAAGATGCATTTCAATTAGATAACGATATAACTGACGCTTTTCAAAAAAAGCAGATGGATAAAGTGTGTTCCTTATACTACGAAGCTGCAAATTACTTTGAAGACAAAGCTGATATTGAAGCAGCATGCTTCTTTTACACACAAGCATTGGTAATGGCTTTAGAAGAAAATCATGAACTTAAAGAAAAAATTATTTATAAACTTGAAAAATACGGTCGAAGTAAAGACGCAACCTTAAACTAATATACACCTGAGTGGAAAAACCTACCATTCAACTCCCTGAAACGTGGCTTAAACATTTAAAAGGAGAGTTTGACCAAGACTATATGGTCAATCTTAAAAAAAAACTCTTAGAATTAAAACAAAACAAAATTGTTTTCTATCCTCCAGGAAGACAAATTTTTAATGCTTTTAATTTGACACCTCTAAATAATGTAAAAGTAGTTATTTTAGGTCAAGATCCTTATCATGGCCCTGGTCAAGCCCATGGTCTTAGCTTTTCTGTACCAGGCAATGTCAAACCTCCACCCTCTCTTATAAATATTTATAAAGAATTACAGGATGACTTAAAAAAACAAGTAGATTTTAATAATGGCAACTTAGAAAATTGGGCCAAACAGGGTGTATTTTTATTAAATACAACATTAACAGTGGAGAGATCAAAACCCCTATCACATCAAAAAATTGGCTGGGATATTTTTACTAATAAAGTTATTTCTGTTATTAGTAATAAATTAGAAAATATCGTTTTCATATTGTGGGGATCTTTTGCTCAATCAAAAAAAGAGTACATTGATTCGAGTAAACATTTAATTTTAACTGCACCTCATCCATCTCCTTTATCGGCCCACCGCGGTTTTTTTGGGAGTAAACCTTTTTCTAAGACAAATGCCTTTCTTAAATCAAAACAAATTGATATGGTTTATTGGTAATGAAGTCTAACGTCGAAAATTTTGTTGGTTTTGTAGAAAAAGCAGTAATTGGTATCATTTTATTAGCTACGATAACTGCCATTCTCTTTGAAATACTGAGAATGATAGACGTACAATATGTAGAATTAGCTGATTTACTTCTATTATTTATTTATGTTGAAGTAATCGGGATGGTAAGAGTTTATTATGTGTCTAATCGGGTGAGAATGACATATCCTTTATTTATAGCAATAACTGCTTTGTCTCGACTTATTATTCTTCAAGGTAAAGACTCAAATCCTGAACTTCTTTTATATGAAGCTGGTGCAATAGTCTTAGTAGCTATTGCGGTCATCATTCTTCGATTAAGGTATGTACCCATACTTCGTCCTGTAGAAGATGTCGATGAAATCAAACCTAGAATTACTAAAAAGCAATAACATTGAAAAAATTAGCAGTTATTGGAACTGGGCTTAGTGCGCTTTCTCTAGCTTACCACTTACCCTCTCTGGATATAACTTTTTTTGAAAAATCTTGGAGACCTGGTGGTAGAATAAGCACTAGAAAGCATAATCAATATGCTTTCGATCATGGAGCTCATTATTTAAAATTAGATCATGGTATTATAGGTCTTAATGAATATTTAAATAAAATTGATGCCATTAAAGTTATAAAAGGACAATTTTGTTCAAATATCTCTCAAAACTCACCTGTCGAAGATAAAGAAATCATCGTTGGTAAAGAGGGTAACGAGTCTATTCCTCTAAAAATACATAAAGCATTGCACTATCCAACTTACTTCTCAAAACAAATTACAAATATCGAGAGTCTAAATAATGAATATTACTTAATGGCTGGTGATGAGAAATTTGGACCATTTGATTATGTTTTTTGTAGCATGCCATTTGAGCAATCGAAAAATTTATTAGACCAATTTATAGATTATAGTGACTTACCTAATATAGAATTTGATGCTATATGGACAATAATGATCGCATTTGATAAGCGACTAGGTGTTCCATTTCAATTTGGATATCATTTAACTCCTGAAATTAGTTTTTTAATGAATCAGAATTTTAAGCACGAATTTTTTAATGAGGAGTGCTGGGTTATTAATATGAGAGCAGAGTGGACTAGAGAATATTATAATATTGAAAATTATGTGCTTGAAGATTATGTGGTTAATCAAATAAAAAAATCTTTTCAATCTAATGCTGAAGCAGTGTTTAAGAAGTCACACAGATGGAGGTATTCCTACACTAAAAAAAGTTTAAGAGAGATCAAGTCAAAAAGATATATTGAGTCTATTGACCGTCGTTTGTATTCATTTGGTGACTGGTGCGAAGGCCCAAGTATGCAAGATGCTTGGCTGTCAGGTAAAAAATTAGCTTTGGACTTTACAAAAATAGGGCTAAAAGGTTAGTTTTTTCAATTATTTCCTAATTAATGTTGTTGTCTTTTTTTGTTATATATTTTTTTCCAATTTAAATAATCATTATCATTCAACATAAATCTCATTAAATTTTTAACGTCTTTTTTATCAATTCTATACTGAGTGTTAATTGCACTATAAGGAATTTCATCATTATGAGCTAAAAATTTTATATGATCTAACTCATATGGGGTAAGGTACTTCATTAAACGGTGAACATCAGACATAAAAAAAAATTATACAAAAAAAAAAAATTGTCTACTAACTAAATTATTCATAGCGAAAACTAATCAAATAATCTTTTTTCTGAACCGTGTTTCAAATAAAATTTAAAATACTTTTATATTTGAACCGAAGTTCCCATTATTCACAAGAAACATAAAAAACACAAAGCTTCCCAAAAATACAAATACAGATAAAATTGCAATAATTTTATAATAAAGTTTTTTAGATTTACTTAATTCATCACTATCAATTGCGATATAGTTGCCAACATAATATGAGACAATGAAAATTACTATAAATGCTAAAATGAAACTAATGCTCATAATTTTGCATTTTTAACAAATTAATCCATAAAAACAACGTATCCAAATGCCACAATTATCATACAATATATAAATAGCGTCTGTTTGTTATTAATCCTTCTGTTAAGTTTAATTTTTTTTTTATCAATTAAATAAATCAATAAGAAATAAAGAGGTACACCCCAGAGGTTGATTAATACGTGTGCCCAGATAGGCATTTGAAAAAATTTATCTAACATTTAATTTTTTTAAATTATCATTATTGTTATAAAAAACTTATGAAAATTTTAATTTTAATCATTCTTGTAATTACATCTTCTGTTCATGCAAAGTCAAATGATCTAATTTGTAATAAAGTTTTTAATGAAATCACTGAAATATCTCCTATAAAAGATAGCTCCCCAAGCGTAATAGAATTGAAAGTTACAAATAATCAACTCAAATCTTTCATTTGGGACACACAAAAACTTGAAATGCATTTTGAAATCCTTATAGATAATAATTTTGATTTAAAAATTGGGTCTAAAGGGTACTCTGACATAAATAATGCAGTTTTTTTTGAATTAAACATAGATGATGGATATTTGTATCAATATTCAATGGATGGCGTCAGTTATAAATGCTCATCTATTAATTGAAAAGTTCTTGTTAATAAATTTATATAGTATTTATAGCCAACAAATTATCTAATTTATAACAACTTCCAAAAAAAGTTTTTTTCACACTTGTGCTTCTAGGATAAAAAATATTTCTTTCATAGCGATAAATATTTTTATAAAGAATTAATGTATTGAAGGAAAAAATCAGTATCAATTCTGAAATGAAAGCTCACTTTGTCTTCTCCCATATATTTATAATTAAGACTATGATGGGCCTCATTTAAAAATGATAGTCCTTTGTTGAAAGTATATTGTAATTCAATTTGATTAGACACATCAAGTTTAATAAATTTATCGTCAACATAATCAATCAGTGAATTCTCTTCGCAAATTAATTTTATATTCTGCCCAAAAACTAATGTAGGAAATAGTGTTAGAAAATATAATAACTTCACACTCAGTCCATTACACTTGCTTTAAAACCATATTCAGAGACTGCTTTTTTTTTAAAAAATCCCTCAATTTTAATCATTGTCATAAAGTTATTGGTACATTTAAGTAGTGCTTTAAATGGCTTTGCAGATCCCTTACAGCTTATATCTTTTCCATTTGCATCATGTGTTTCACCACAGGCACAAATGTATTTGATAGATCCATAACCACTAAGCCTAAGGAGGTGAGCAGCTTGAAGAGGATTTTTTTTAAGTTTTTCTCTTACTTCAGTTTTACTGGTTAATATCTCCATTTAAGAACTGATATTATTTAATCCCCTCTCATTATCCACATTAAAAAAGTGGCCAATAAAATTAGAGATATTGTCATATCTATCCAAAGCGTTCCGGTAAACATATTTTAATTTTCGCTTGGCAGTGCATTTTCTTCTCTCATCAAAATGGGTCTACCATCATGTGCTGTATTTAGAGGAATGATTTTACCCTTATACCTAACGCACAAAGTTGGAGCATTCCTTACTTCATCTCCTAAGTTAACCTCTAAATCAACAATAATTAATTCTGCACTATCCAAAATTTTTAGTATTTTCATAATTTTACTTCTCCAATAATACTTTATTAGCATCAAAGTAATGATTGGATTTTACAAGAAAGATTTAAAAGTATATGCAGACTAAAAATTGTGACTAATTTTCTACACAGACATCTCTAATAACTGGGGTATTAGTACATTCAACGCATTTAGTAATTTGAACTACACAGCCATCAGCTAATTGAGATACTTCAACTTCTTTGTTACATTTGGAACAAATTGATGAAACAGATAAGTCACACTTTGGGCATGATATTGTTTGAGTGTTTTCCATTGTCATTTATTACTGTTATAATACACTTTTAGATGAAAAATGAAATAGATTCCTAAAAAAGTAAAAAAGTCAATAAATACATCGTTTTTATATAACTATTTTTAATTTTATGGAATAAATCTAAGAATATACCCATTAAATAGATGAACCTAGTTAAATCACTTATTGAAGAT